>QZKZ01000292.1 GCA_004796465.1 Desulfovibrio sp. | reverse complement strand
ACGTGGTCTGGGACAAGGAAAAGGGCCGGTTGACCCTGCACTGCGTGGAATACGACATCGCGACCACGGTCCGGGAAATAGAGGAGCGGGGTTTGCCCGAGCAATACGCGCGGCGCTTGTGGTGATCCCAAGAGGAGAGACGCCATGCGAATGATCGGCCGGTACAAGGTCTGCGGCCGCCTGGGCAAGGGCGGCATGGGCTCGGTCTACAAGGTCAAGCTGCCGGGCTTGGAGCGCATCGTGGCCCTCAAGCTGCTTGATCCGGCCGAGATCATGGTCGATCTGTTGGGCATGGACGAACTCAAACGCCAATTCATGTACGAGGCCCGGATCATGGCCGGGCTCAATCACCCCCACATCGCGGGCATTTGGGACCTTGACGAAACTGACAGCGGCTTGCCCTACTTTATCATGGAGTACAGCTGCAACAACCTGGGCACGCTCACGGGCGAATCCTACATGGTGGAGGAGCCGACGCGCAGGCTCACCGTGGACACGGCGGTCAAGTATGCGATCCAGACCCTTTCCGGCCTGAACCGCATGCACCATGAGGGGGTCATCCACCGGGACATCAAGCCCTACAACCTGCTCATCACGGCCGATGATTCCATCAAGATCATAGATTTCGGCTTGTCCAAGTTGCGTGGGGAAGACGAGTTCGGCGCGCCTCCAGGCATGAAGGTGGGTTCGCCCTATTATGCCGCGCCCGAGCAGGAGATGGACCCCAAGTCAGCCGACGCCCGCGCGGATATCTACGCCGTGGGCGTGACCCTGTTCCGCATGCTCACGGGCTTGCTGCCCTATGACGAGGAAAGCGGCGAGGCCATGCGTTTGGCCAAGGCCCACAATCCCGAACTGGATTGGGCCTGGCAGGAGTTTTTCGCCAAGGCCTTGGCCCTGGACCCGGCGGATCGCCACGAGACCTGCGCGGAGATGATCGCTGAGCTGGAATATCTTGAAGAGGATTGGGAGGACCGGCGGGACCGCATCTGCTCGCTGCCTGACGCCGACGAGGACATCCAGCGGCTGGAAGACACCCTGGACAGGAACCCCGGCCTGCGTGACGTTCCGGTCAAGACCGGACCAGTCACCCCGGACCAGGCGTTTTTTCTCGATCGTTTGGGACGGCCCAAGGAGTATTACCGTTGCGCGTTCAAGGCCGAGGCCGACCAGACAGTGCGCGATGAGGCCCACGGTCTTATGTGGCAGGCCAAGGGATCGCCTTATCCCCTGACCTGGCAACGGGCACGGGAATATGTTGACCAACTCAATGAGGTCGGGTTTGCCGGGTATGACGATTGGCGTATCCCCACGGTGGAGGAATTGATGACCCTTATCCGTGAGGCCCCGGAACTCGGCGACTTTTGTGTGGATTCGCTGTTTGATCCCCAAGCGCGTCAGGTATGGAGTTGCGACCGCCGCACCTTTATCCAGTCCTGGTGCATGGACGGGGCCATGGGATTCATTGGTTTCCACGACCACACCTGTCCCCTGTGGGTCAGGGCCGTGCGTTCGGATCATTGACCATTCATCCGGTGTTGCCTCGGGGCAACGCTTGACAGTATACAGCCGCAAGGAGACGTGCAGGCATGGAATGCAAGAGATGTGGAGAATGTTGCCGGGGCGGCGGACCTGCCCTGCACCACGATGACAAGGCTGTCATCGAGAAGGGAGTGATCACCCGCAAGCACATGGTGACGCTGCGCCGGGGCGAGATGGCCATAGACAAGGCCACGGGAGTACTCGAGCCCATCCGCGAGGAGATCATCAAGCTAAAGGGCATCGGCAAGCAGTGGGTCTGCTGCTTTTGGAACCACGAGAACTGCGATTGCACGATTTACGCGGATCGCCCGGCCGAGTGCCGCGCCCTGGAGTGCTGGGATACCTCGGCCTTGGAAGATATGTACCGGATTGACCGCTTGACCCGCCAGGACTTGGTGAATACGGACAGCGGCCTGTGGGAGATCATCACCGAGCATGAAAGCCGCTGTTCCCTGAACGCACTCAATGACCTGGCCCAAGCCTGGCTGGACGGCGATGAGAAAGCCGGCGCGGACATCATCACCGCTCTCAACTACGACGAGGCCATCCGGGACCTGATGGTCGAGCGGACCGGCGCGGCCGAGGAAGAGCTTGATTTCTATTTTGGCCGGCCCCTGGTCATGTCCCTCACAGGGTTTGGCGTCAAAGCCCGCAAGTGGGGCGAGGACTACCAGTTCAGCCGCGTTGAAACCGGCGCGGACGCTTCGGCCGAGAATCAGGACAGCTGAGAATCTGAATGCTTGAGGAGGCGCGATCATGATCATCGTCACGGGCGGAGCGGGTTTTTTGGGCAGCGCCATGGTCTGGAAGCTCAACCAGGAGGGGCTCACGGACATCGTGATCGTGGATGACTTGGGTTCCGGCGAGAAGTGGAAGAACCTGGTGAACCTGCGCTACAACGAGTACTTTCACAAGGAAGTATTTCTGGAATTAGTCGCCCGCGATGAGATCCCTTGGCGCGTGGAGGCTGTGGTGCACATGGGCGCGTGTTCGTCCACCACCCAGACCGACGCCGAGTACCTCATGGACAACAATTACCGCTACAGCCGCATCCTGTGCGAGTGGTGCCTTGATTCAGGGACTCGTTTGATTAACGCGTCCAGCGCCGCCACCTACGGCGACGGTTCCCTGGGTTTCGAGGACAGCGTGGAAACCATGGAGCTTCTCAAGCCGCTGAACATGTACGGATACTCCAAACAGCTCTTTGATCTCTGGGCGCACCGGGCCGGGGCTTTGGGGCAGATCGCCAGTCTGAAGTTCTTCAACGTGTTCGGGCCCAATGAATACCACAAGGGCGACATGAAGAGCGTGATCTGCAAAGCCGCTGCCCAGATCCAGGAGACCGGCAAGCTCGAGCTCTTCAAGTCCTATAAGAAAGAATACCCCCACGGCGGGCAACAGCGCGATTTCGTGTACGTCAAGGACTGCGTTGATGTGATGTGGTGGCTGATCAATACGCCAGGAGCCAACGGCCTGTTCAATGTGGGCACGGGCCAAGCCAGGACCTGGAACGACCTGGCAGAGGCTGTGTTCGCGGCCATGGGCCTGGCTCCGGACATTGACTACATCGACATGCCCGAGGCCATTCGCGGCAAGTACCAATACTTCACCCAGGCCGACACGGCCCGGCTCAAGAAAGCGGGTTGCCCGGTGCAGTTCATGCCCCTGGAACAGGCGGTGCAGGATTATGTGGCCAAGTACCTCATGGCCGAGGACCCGCACCTGGAAATGGTCGAGGAAATCGAGCTGTCCTAGCCCGTGCGTTTAAAGAGCCTGTCCAGGTCGTTCTTGTTCCAACTGACCAGGACCGGTCGGCCATGGGGGCAGAAGTGGCGGTCCCGAGTCTCGCGCCAAGCCGCGAGCAAAGACATGACCTCGTTGTCCGCCAGGGCCTGTCCCGCCTTGACCGAGCATTTGCAGGCCATGAGCTTCCACATGTCGTCCATGGCCTTGGCCTGGCCGCTCAACACTTCTTCGAGAAATTCCTTGGCCTGGCCCGGTTCAAACTGGGGCGGGATGCCCTCTAGTGTAAGTACGCAATCGCGCACTTCCATCTGAAATCCCAACCGGGTTAATTCCGTTTGTTTTTCGGTCAATGCTTCGAGTTGCGAGGGATGCAGCTGAAGTTCCAAGGGCAGGGCCATGAGCCGGGATTCGCGGGCAATATCCGGATCGGAAAATACGTTGTACAGAACGCGTTCGTGCGCGGCGTGCTGGTCCAAAAGGGCCAAGTCCTTGTCGCCCAGGTTAATCACGAGGTAGGTGTCGGCCAGGCATCCCAGGTAAACAAAGGTCTCGTTATCGTTGGGCACGGACACAGGGGGCAGCGGGCGCTGCGCGGTGGCCTCGGGTGCATATCCGCCGGGACGCTCAGATGGCAAGGGCGCGTTCCTCTCGCTGGGCAAGAGATCGAGGTGTTTTGCCGTGGGCCGAGACGGGGGGGAGGCGGGCGTACGCATGGCCTGGTGCAATGGCATGTCCGAGCGGGATTCCGGGTATTCGTCAGGCCGGGGTGTTCGGTCTGGAGAATAATCAGGGGTTGCAACGTAGGGAGCCGTGGGTGAGGCCGCCACGCTCAGTTCCGTGGAATCGTAGGGGGGAGTTTGCGGTGCGGTGTGCTCCATGGCCGGGGCCGACACCTTGTCCAGGGCCGAGGCCACGGCGCGCAGCACTGCCGGAAACACGCTCTTGTCGTCGCGGAACCGGACCTCGGTCTTGGCCGGATGAACATTGACATCCACAAGGTCCGGGGCCAGATCCACGAACAGCACGATCTGCGGATATTCACGCGCCAAGAGGCGGCCCTTGTAGGCCTCGCGCACCGCACCTTGCAGCAGCCGGTCCTGCACGGGCCGGTTGTTCACGAAAAAGAGCATGCGGTCGGCGCGGCCTTGGGCGCGTTGAGGGTGACCGGCCAGACCGCGCACCGTGACGCCGTCCCGTTCCAAGGCAAAGGGCATAAGTCCTTCAATGATGGGCGGCGGCCAAAACGCGGCCAAGCGGGACTTGAGTTCCTGGTTCTTGGGCAGGCGATGGGACTCGCGTTCGCCAGTGGCCAGGCTGAAGGCCACGTCGAGCCGGGTCAGGGCCAAGCGGCAGAACGCGTCGTGGCAGCGCTTGGTCTCGGTGGAGGGCGTTTTAAGAAACTTGAGCCGGGCCGGAACATTGGCGAACAGGTCACGCACCTCGATCTTGCAGCCCTGGGCCAGGACAGCAGGGCCTTGCTTAACGACCTTGCCGTGCAGGACCTCGATGGTGGCGGCGTCGCCCACGCCGGATTCCGTGCGGGGCGCGGCTGTGAGAATACAATGGGACACCGAGGCAATGGAAGGCAAGGCCTCCCCGCGAAACCCAAAGGTGTTGACCCGGAACAGGTCGTCTAGACTGGCAACTTTGCTGGTGGCGTGGCGGGTCACTGCCAGGGGCAACTCCTCGCTGGTCATGCCCCGGCCATTGTCCTGGATCAGGATCAGGCCCTGGCCGCCTTGTTTGATGGTCACGTCCACCTGATCCGCGCCTGCGTCCAGGCTGTTTTCCATGAGTTCCTTGAGCACGCTGGCCGGGCGCTCCACCACTTCCCCGGCAGCAATTTGGTTCTGGAGGTCGGGAGGCAGCAAACGGATAGGGCGGTGGATAGAAGAGGTCATGCAAAAATCCAAGGTGGAGGTGGCTGGTTTTCCTATGTTGAGTCCGGGAACATGATCTGTCAATACTAGGTCGATGAGTTGCGCGGCATCAGAGAATACAAGGGACGCCAAGCCCATATTGACATTGGAAGCTGTGTCGTTTGCGTATGCCCAAGGCAAGCCTGTGTTCAGTGATGTGTATCTGGACGTGTGCAACGGGTCCTATATGATGGTCAAAGGTCCTTCGGGCGCAGGCAAGTCCACGCTGCTCCGGCTCATGAACCGGCTGGAGGAGCCCAACTCGGGCAGGATCCTGTACCACGGCAGGGAACTGGTTGAATACGAACCAGCCAGGCTCAGGCGCTGGGTTTCCTACATCCAGCAGACCCCGGTCCTGGTCAATGGTTCTGTCCGCGACAATTTGCTCCTGCCCTTTGGGTTCACGGCCAACAAGGACCTGGAGCGCCCCACGGATGATGAATTGCAGGAACTGCTTGCCGCGTTTCTCCTGGACAATGTGGCCCTGGATCAGAACGGCCTGACCTGTTCCGTGGGTCAGAGCCAACGTTTGTGCCTGATTCGGGCCTTGTTGCTCAAACCGGAGATCATGCTCCTGGACGAGCCCACCAGCGCCTTGGACAAGGAATCCCGGCAGGAAGTCGAGGCCATGACCGAAAAGGTCAATACCGAGCATGGCGTGACAGTGGTCATGATCAGCCACACCGAGTACGCGCCTGCCTGTGAAAATTTCAGTGAGATCGAAGTGCGCGGCGGGAGCGTGACAGTCAAGGAGCAGACCCCATGAACCCGGAAGTCATCCCCATCAGCATGGTTGATCTGGTCATCTCCCTGGTGTTCATCCTGGCCGCCGGGTTGGTGTCCGTGCTGCACAAGCTTTCCCTGCACAAGGACTTGCTCATAGGCACTGCACGCACGTTCATCCAACTCCTGATCATGGGCTATGCCCTGACATTCGTGTTTGAACTGGACTCGGTGCTGCTGGTCATGGGCGTGTATGTGGTGATGATCGTATTCGGCGCACAGATCATCCATGGCCGGGTCAAGGAACGGGAAGTGAACTATCTGGGGCCGACCTTCCTGTCCATGCTGGCCGGGTATTTTCTCATCGCGTATGTGGTCACCGGCGTGGTGGTGGGCTCGGACCCCTGGTGGAAACCCCAGTACTTCGTGCCTTTGGCAGGCATGGTCATCGGCAATTCCATGAGCGCCTTGGCCATCTCCCTGGAGCGGTTGTTCACGGACCTGCGCGCCAAGCTGAGGGAGGTGGAGATGCGCCTCAGCCTGGGCGCGGACTATGCCGAGGCCAGCCATGAAATCATGGCCGATGCCCTTAAGGCAGGCATGATTCCGTCGATAAATTCCATGATGGGCGTGGGCTTGGTGTTCATCCCTGGGATGACCGCAGGCCAGGTCTTGGCGGGGTCCGACCCGCTCATGGCCGTGCGCTATCAGATCGTGGTCATGCTGATGATGGTGGCCTCGACCGCGCTCAGTACGGTGGTGGTCCTGCGTTTGGTCCGGCGCAGGTGTTTCGGCCCCAGCCACCGGCTGCTGCTCTCACCCAGCAAGTAGCAGCATTCACCCCGGACCTTCGCCACAAAGGAGGCGTTGGCATGCACGTGGAGTCCGGGACCCTTCCAGCAGCGGGCAGTACGGCGAAAACCAGGGAAAAAGCGTTTGATCCCGAACTGATGTTCGTGGAGTGTTTTCGCTGCGGCGAACCCCTTTTGTGGGAACCGGGCCGGGCCACGGCCATGCTGGAGAACGCGGGCGTGGAGCCCGCGATCCTGGACGAGCACTGCATGATCCTCAGTGACGGCTGTCCCAACTGCACACGCGGGCAGGTCTTTTTCGAGACCAAGGTCGTGCGGGTGCACTCCAACACGCCGGGGCGCGACCTGGCTAGTGGCTTTGACGCCACGGGTCTGTCCGGCACGGCGTAGCGTCTTTCCCCAACTCTAGGACGTGCTTTCCAGCTCTTGGGCCGCCTTGGCCACGGAGGTTTTGAAATCCTCGCGGGCTTGAGCCAACTTCTCTGCCAGGGCCGGGTCGTTGAGGGCCAGGATTTGCGCAGCCAGCCAGGCCGCGTTCTTGGCTCCGGCCTTGTCCAAGGCCACGGTGGCAACGGGAAAACCCGGAGGCATCTGCACAGTGGCCAGCAGAGCGTCCATGCCGCCCAGGGCAGAAGCGTTGATGGGCACGCCGATGACAGGCTTGGTGGTCTTGGCGGCCACGGCTCCGGCCAAGTGGGCAGCCATGCCCGCGCCGCAGATGAACACCTGGCAACCGTCCTGCTCCAGGGTGGCGACCAGATCGGCGGTGCGCTCGGGGGTGCGGTGGGCCGAACTGACCGTGAACAAGCAGTCAACGCCCAGGGACTTGAGGGTATCAGCGCAAGGCTGCATCACGTCTTTATCGGAAATGCTGCCCATGAAAATGGCGACTTGGGGCATATCAGCTCCTTGTATGTCTGGACCAAGCATGGCCCTTTTGTTTTGAGGGAGTTGCTCTTGTCTAGGCCAAACCCTTGTCGCCGATGTCGCGGCGAAAGTATGCGCCTTCAAAGGAAATGGCGTCCACGGCTTGGTAGGCCAGCTTTTGCGCGGCAGCCAAGTCAGAGCCCAAGGCGGTCACGCCCAGGACTCTTCCGCCTGATGTGACGACCTTTCCGTCCTTCATGGCCGTGCCTGCCTGAAACACCTTGATCTTGCCTTCGGGGCTCAGCTTTTCCGCGGCCTCAATTCCCGTGATCTCCATGCCCTTGGGATAGGTGCCGGGATAACCCGGCGCGGCCATGACCACGCAGATCGAGGTCTCGGGCGAGGACACCACCATCTCCGGGGTAAGGCGTTTTTCCACGCAGGCCAGCATGATCTCGGCCAGGTCGCTGTCAAGGCGCATAAGCAGGGGCTGGGCCTCGGGATCACCGAAGCGCACGTTGTATTCCAGGACATTGGTGCTGTCTTGGTCAATCATCAGCCCTGCGTAGAGCATGCCCACAAAGGGCGAGCCCAGGGCGGCCATATGCTTGATGATGGGTTGGATGACCAGGTCGGCCATGCGCTGGTATTCGCTTTCCGGCAAAATCGGCGCCGGGCTGTACGCGCCCATGCCGCCGGTGTTCAAGCCGGTATCGCCCTCGCCCACGGGCTTGTGGTCCTGGGAAGAGGGCAGCAAGGCCACGTTCTCGCCATCGCAAAACGCGAGAAAGGATGCTTCCTGGCCCCTGAGCATCTCCTCGATGACCACATGCGCGCCAGCCGAGCCAAAGGCCTTGTCCACCATGATCTGGTCCAGGGCAGCATGGGCCTCTTCCATGGTGGCGCAGACCAGCACGCCCTTGCCTGCGGCCAAACCGTCGGCCTTGACCACGATAGGCGCTTGTTTGGCGTCCAGGAAGTCGCGGGCCTGAATGATGTCGTCAAAAACCTGGAAATCAGCAGTAGGCACCCGGGACTCGAACATCACCTTCTTGGCGAATGCCTTGCTGCCTTCGAGCTGGGCGGGCAGGGCGCTGGGGCCGAAACAGGGGATATCCGCACCGGCCAAGGAATCGTTGAGGCCGAGGACCAAAGGCAGTTCAGGCCCGGCCACCACCAAGTCGATGTCGTTGTCCCTGGCGAACGCGGTCAGCGCGGGAATGTCGTCGTCCTTGATGGGGACGTTTTCGCCTTCTTCCTGGGTGCCGCCGTTGCCCGGCGCGATGAACAGCCGGGAAACCAGGGGGCTTTGCTTGAGCTTCCAGGCCAGGGCGTGTTCCCGGCCACCGGAACCAACAATGAGAACCTTCACGGCGTCCTCCTTGGGCTTGTTCAGGGGAGGCCCAATGCGGGCGCTTTTCCCTGCAAAAGTTTCGTGCTAGGTAGCCCTTCTGCCATGTGTTGCGGCCGGGCCTTGGAGTCGCGGCAAAAGACCCTCGCCTTGTGCCGCCAACGCAGAGTATATACCTGGAGAAGCGCCCCATGCCAAGCCACCATCGTTTCCTGCCCGGCCCGGACCTGAGCCGTGATCAATTATTCGACCAACAGCTCAGCGGCCTGCAATGGACCGTGAACCACGCCTATGAGGGCAGCCCAGTGTACCGCGCCAAGCTGGACGCGGCCGGAGTGGGGCCGGACAGCATCACCAGCCTCGACGATTTGTCCCGTTTGCCCTTCACCTCGGTGGAGGACTTGCGCGACGGCTACCCCTTGCCCCTGCTCTCCGTGCCCGAGGACCAGGTAGTGCGCATCCATGCCTCGTCCGGCACCACGGGCAAGCGCAAGGTCCTGGCCTACACCCAAAAGGACATTGACGACTGGAAGGACATGTTTGCCCGCTGCTATGAACTGGCCGGGCTGACAACCGAGGACCGGGTGCAGATTTGCGTGGGCTACGGTCTGTGGACCGCCGGGGCCGGATTCCAATTGGGGTGCGAGCGTTTCGGGGCCATGGCCCTGCCCCTGGGGCCGGGCAACCTGGAAATGCAGCTGCAAATACTCGTTGATGTGGGCGCGACCTGCTTGTGCTCCACGGCGTCGATGGCCCTGCTCATGGCCGAGGAAGTGGAAAAGCACGGGCTCATGGACCGGGTCAAGCTCAAGAGGTGTATATTTGGCGCAGAAACGCACAGCGCCGCCATGCGCGCCAATTTCGAGGAACGCCTCGGCCTGGAAGGCAGTTTCGACATCACGGGCCTGACCGAGTTGTACGGGCCTGGCGCTGGCTTGGAGTGCGAGGCCCACGAAGGCATCCACTACTGGGCGGACTACTATATTTTAGAGATACTGGACCCCGAGACACTGCAGCCAGTAGCCGAAGGCGAGGTGGGCGAGATGGTGGTCACCACCCTGCGCAAGGAAGCTGCCCCGCTGATTCGCTACCGCACCCGTGACCTGACCCGGCTCATTCCCGGCCAGTGTCCGTGCGGCCAGGTCCTGCCCCGCCACGACAAGATCCTGGGCCGCTCCGACGACATGATCATCTACCGGGGCGTGAACATCTATCCCGGCCAGATCGCGGCGGTGCTGGAGCAGTTTCCCGAGGCAGGTTCGGAGTACCAGATCACCCTGCGCCGGTCCGGGGGCAAGGACTCCATGCAGGTCAAGGTGGAGCGCAAGCTCGGCCAAAACGCGGACAACGACGAAAACCTGGCCAAGACCATTGGCGCGGCCCTGCACAAGGCGCTCATGGCCCGGGCCGGTGTCGAGATTGTGGAACCGGGCGAATTGCCCCGCTCATTCGCCAAGAGCAAGCGAGTTCTTGATGAACGGGATGAATAGCTTGGGCTGAAAAGATATCTCAGAAAAAACGCCCGCCATGGCAAGTCCGTGGCGGGCGTTTCGTCTTTCATGGAGACAAGGATCAAGGCATGAGCGGCGGCAGGTTGAGGCCCTCGGCCTCGTCCAGACCGAGCATGAGGTTGGCGTTGGCCAAGGCTTGGCCTGACGCGCCCCGGCACAGGTTGTCAATGGTGGTCACGATGAGCAGTCTGTTGGTGCGGGGGTCCACCACCAGCCCCATGTCGCAGAACATGGTGCCGCGCACGAACCGGGTCTCGGGCAGCTTGCCCGGGTCCAGCACCCGGATCCACTGTTCTTGGGCGTATACGTCGCGGTACAGGGCCACGGCCCGTTCCGTGCTCAGTTCCGTGGTGAGCTGCGTATAGATGGTGGTCAAGATGCCCCGGTTGATGGGCAGCAAGTGGGTATTGAAGGACAAAGTGATGTCCTGGCCTGCAATGGCCGAGACTTCCTGCTCGATTTCGGGCGTATGACGGTGCCCGCCAAGATTATACGCGCGGAAAGTGTCCGAGACCTCGCAAAAGAGCGTGCCCACGGAAGCCTTGCGGCCCGCGCCCGTGGTCCCGGACTTGGAGTCCACCACAATGCCCGTGGTCTCGATGAGACCACGCTTCAGGGCCGGGTACAGGCCAAGAATCGCCGAAGTGGGGTAGCAGCCGGGATTGGCGATGAGTCCGGCCTGGGCCACCTTGTGCCGGTACAACTCGGGCAGGCCATACACAGCCTCGGCCAGGAGCGAGTCCTCGCAGTGCTCCACCCCGTACCACTGGGCGTAGACATTGGGGTCGCGCAACCTGAAGTCAGCTGAAAGATCAACAACCCTGACGCCATGGCGGCGCAGGGTCCCGGCTATGTCCATGGCGGTCTTGTGGGGCACTGCCAGGAACACGAGGTCGCAGGCCCGGGCCAAATCCTCGGGGTCGGGAAGGCAAATGATTTGCTCACCCAGTTCAAATCCCTGCACAAAAGGATAGATTTCCTTGAGAGGCTTGCCTGCCTCGGCCCGGGACGTGGCGCGCACCAGGGTCATGGATGGATGCACGGCCAGAAGCCTGGCCAGTTCCATGCCCGTATACCCGGTCACGCCCACCAGGCCGACTTTATACTTGCTCATGGGGTGTTCCGCTATTTGGTTTTACACACGTATTTCATGCGCAGTTCATAGAGCAGGCCTTCGATGAGCCGGGCCTCGTCCTGGTCCACGCAGCGCTGGGTCTTGTCCTTGAGCATGGACAGCACGTCAATGGTGTGCTTGGCCAGGAGCAGGTTTTCCTCGATTTTGCCGGTGTTGGGGTCAGGCACCTCGCCCAACTGGACCATGGCGGACGAGCCCAGGGACAAGATGAAGGTGGAAAAGGTGACCTGGGGCAACATAGTGTCCTGGCCCGTGGCCTTGGCTTGGTCCTCGGCAGCCTTTTCAGCTTTGGCCTGCTGCTCGGCAGTGGGGTCGCCGTCAACCTTGCCTGCGCAGCCGCAGTCCTTTTTGGTTTCATCACTCATACTTTGCGCTCCCTCGAGATGTATTGTCTCTGAATATCTCTGATTCAACTCTAGTGGGCTTCGGCCCAATTCACGCCCACGCCCTTGTCCACAACCAGGGGCACGGCCAGCTCCACGACTCCGGACATAAGGGTTTCCAACCGGTCGGCGGCTGCATTGGCTTGATCCACATCACCCGGCAGCTCCAGGAGAAGTTCGTCGTGAACCTGAAGAATAAGGCGGGCATCGAGTTTGCGCAAGGCCGCGTCCCCATCGACCCTGAGCATGGCCATTTTGATGATGTCCGCGGCGCTGCCTTGGATCAGCGTGTTGATGGCTTGCCTGCGGGCCAGTGACTGCAGTTGGTTGTTGCGGGAGTTGATGTCCGGCAAGAGCCGTCTGCGTCCGGCCAAGGTGGTCACGTGTCCCTGCTCCTTGGCCTGGGCTTCGACGTTCTCGTAGAACTCCTTGAGCGCCTGCAAACGGCTGAAGTACCGCTCAATGAACTCCTTGGCTTCCTTGAGCGTGACCTTGAGCTCCTGGGCCAGCTTTTGTGGTCCCATGCCGTAGATCAGGCCGAAGTTCACGGTTTTGGCGTTGCGGCGCTCTTCATCGGCTATTTGATCCGGCTCCTTGTCGTAGAGCAGTCCGGCTGTGCGGCGGTGGATGTCCACGTTGTCGATAAAAGCTTGAATGAGCGTGGGGTCCTGGGACATATGCGCCAGCACGCGCAGCTCGATCTGGGAATAGTCGGCGGCTACGAGCAGGTTGCCGGGACCGGCAATGAAGCAGGCCCGCATGCGTTTGCCCATGTCCCCGCGAATGGGGATGTTTTGCAAATTGGGATTGCTGGAGGAGAGGCGGCCCGTGGCCGTGGCCAACTGGTTGAACGTGGTGCGCAAGCGGCCGTCCTCGCCCACGAGCTTGGGCAGGGGCTCCAAGTAGGTGGAACGCATCTTTTCCAGCTTGCGGAATTCCAGGATGTCTTCAATGACCGGATGCTTGGCGCGCAGCTTCTCCAGGACCGTGCTGGAAGTGGAGGGCAGGCCTCCGGGTGTCTTGCCCGCGGGCTCCAAACCCAGAGTGGAAAACAGCAGTTCGGCCAGTTGCTGGCTGGAGCGCAGGTTGAACGGCCCACCAGCGACTTCATGGATACGGGTGGTGAGCCTGTCCAAGTCGTGCTGGACCTCGCGGAGAAAAGCGGCCACTGCCTCGGAGTCCAGGGCCATGCCCTGGCTTTCCATGCGCGCCAGCACGGGAATAAGCGGAGTTTCCAGCTCAGCCATGAGCTTTGCAAGCTCAGCGCCTTGCAGCCGCTCGGCAAGATACTCGCCCATGGCCAGGGCCATGAGCCCAGGATTGTCCTGGCCGGCGCTGAGTTCGGGGCCAAAGCGGGCAGTGAGGGCTTCCCAGTGGTAGCCACGATCTTCGGGGCTGAGCAGGTACGCGGCCAAGCCCAGGTCGAACCACTTTTCCTGATTTACGTCGAACCAGGCAAGGTCATGGGACAGCAAGTCCTTGAAGGCGGGAGAATAGACTGTTGCTGCCGAGGAAAGGGCGTTTGCCAAGGCCTTGTGATTGTTCCCGGTAGTATCCAAGAAAAACTCGTCGCCAGGGCCTGATTCAGCGGCTAAACCCAGTACAAGCCCCTTGTCCGTAACCACAAGGGCCACGCCTTTTCCGGTGCAGTCCGGGATGGACTGGGCGTCAATGGTCTTGGTTTCCACGGCAGTTGCCTGGTCCTGGGACGGCCCGAACAAGGAGAGCTGATCACCTGCCGAGGCGGCGGGTTCCCCTTGGCCCAGAATGGAGGGATCGCTTTTCAGCTCGCGCAGCAAGGAGCGGAATTCGTACTCCTGGAAAAACGCGGCCACGGCCTGGGGATCGGCCTTTTGGCGTTCCAGGTCAGTAAGCGAAGAACTCCCGCACATGTCCGTACGCAAGCGGGTCAAATCGCGGTACACAAAAAGATCGTGGATATGGGGTTCGATCTTCTTGCGCAGGGCCGGGGTCAAGTCGTCCAAGCCGTCGCGGATGGCTTCCAAATTGGGATGGATGGCGAAAATCTTGTCCGCGGTCTTGGGGCCCACGCCGGGCGCACCTGGGATGTTGTCGCTGGAATCGCCGATCACGGCTTGGTAATCCGGCCACTGGTCAGGAACAAGCTGAGTCGCCTCGCGAAAATCCGCCAGGGTGGTGACCTTGTTGTCCTTGGACATGGGGTCCCACATGGCCACATTGTCGGACAGGCACTGCTTGAGGTCCTTGTCCGTGCCCACGATGACCACGGGCCGGTCAGCGGAAAAAGTCTTGGCCAGGCCCGCGATCAAGTCGTCGGCCTCGCAGTTCTCGCTGACTTGGACAGGAAAGCCAAGCTTGGCGATGATTTCCTTGACCGGCTCGATCTGAGCGATGAGCGGCTCTGGCGTGGCCTCGCGCTGGGCCTTGTAGGGTTCGTACAGCTCGTTGCGGAAAGTGGGCCCCTTGCCGTCGAGCAGATAAATCAAATACTTGGGATTTTCCTCGCGGATCATTTTCAGAAACATGCGCACCAAGGTGTACACGGCATTGGTGGGCAAGCCGTCGGAACGGGACATGGACTGATAGGCGTAAAACGCCCGGTACAAATACGCGGTCCCGTCCACGAGG
The DNA here is from genome assembly GCA_004796465.1 of Desulfovibrio sp. Lineage (GTDB taxonomy): Bacteria > Desulfobacterota > Desulfovibrionia > Desulfovibrionales > Desulfovibrionaceae > MADRE1. Next base: position 10,477 of record QZKZ01000292.1, on the reverse strand, counting down.
AATACGGGCTCTTGGCTGAAGCCGAGGCGCGAAGCTAGGGTCATGGCGAATTTCCGGATAAGGGTTGCTTGGGGGTCCGGGAAATGTATGCGGGGCAGCCGGGCTTGGCAAGCCTCATCACTGGAAGAAAGCTGGGGAAGGGTTACTGCAGGGCGGCAAAGTGCTCGATCTTGCTCTTGTAGTCTTCTATGCCCTGGGCCAGGCCGGCAGCCATGCGGCGCAGATAGTCTTCGTCCGCCAGGTGCTCGGCGTCGGTGCCGTTGGTCAGGTAACCCAGCTCAACGAGAATGGCGGGCATCTTCGCGCCCATGAGCACGTAAAAGGGCGCGGTGCGGGTGCCCAGGTCGCGGATGTCGTAGACTTGGCGGCTGGACGCAACCAGGGAGGTGTGCACGGTGTCGGCCAAATCCTGGGATTCGTTGATCTTGGAGTTGAGCATGAGGTCCGTGAGAATCACGTCCAAATCGCTGATGGAGCGGGTAGTACCGTCGTTTTCCCGGGCCGCCACGCGAACCGCGTCCTCGGAGCTGGCCAGGTTCAGGGAATAGGTTTCCAGGCCGTGCAGGCCGGGGCCGGTAAAGGCGTTGCAGTGGACCGAGATGAACAAGTCGGCCTTGTGCACGTTGGCCATGCCGCTACGGTCCTCCAGGGGGATGAACTCGTCGGAATCCCGGGTGTAGAGCACGGTGTAGCCGCGTTGGGTCAACAATTCACCAAGGATGAGCACGAACTGGAGATTGACCTCTTTTTCCACCAGCCCGTTGCCGGACGCGCCGGGATCGCGGCCGCCGTGGCCCGCGTCGAGCATGATGGTCTGCACGGTGAGGCCCAACTGCTCCACCAGAGTGCCGGTCTGGTCCTCGCTGCCTGGCGGCGGCGTGTATTCCGGCGCGGGTTCAGGCACGACCTCGGCGACTTGTGGGTTGTCCTGGCCCTGGTAATGGGGCGGCTCAGGTTCGTTGTGCGGTTCCTCAGGAGGATTCTGCTGCATGGCTTCGGCCAGAGCTGCGTCCAAAGCCTCGGGGTCTGCCTCGGGAGCGGCGTCAACGGTTTGGGTGGCTTGGCCAGGCTCGGTTCCAGGAGCGCTCACGTCAATGATCAGACGGAAGGGATTGTTCAGAGCAAAGATCTGGAACTGCTGCATGTCCTCGAAGTCGAGGACCACCCGAGCCACGTCGGGCTGGTATTGGCCCACGCGGACCCGCATCAGGATGCCGTCGCTGATGGCCACGTTGTGCACACTGGGGCCGAGGCGGGTGTCGTGCAGGTCAATGTACATGCGCGGGGGCTTGTCATTGGCCGGGTCCGCAGCCAAGGCCTGGTAAGTGTAAGTAACCTCGTGGTTCACGTCGATGACCACGCGGGTGTACTCGTCGCTGGACTGGTAGCGGACTTCGTTGAGCAGGGTGATGCCGTTGTAGGGAACGGGCTCGGTTACGGCGTGGGCCACGGCTTCGGTGACCGGGCCTTGGGCCGAGGCATACTCCACAACATCCCCTTCAAGGCTGGGTCCGCTTTCCGCCGAGGGCTCAGGGACATCAGCAGGTTCATCCGAAGGCTCGACGCGGGGGAGGCTTTCCCGGTCAGGAGGCAGTTGGGCGGACAAGTCGCCTCCCTGGACCTCGGCCATCAATTCCTCGGCCCGGACCAGCATGTCCCCTTGGGGATGGTCGCTGATGATGGAATTGAGCACGGCTTGGGCCTGCTCAGGCTTGTCCAGGTGGTAGAGGTAGATGGTGGCGGCGCGGAACAGGGCGTCGTCGGTCCAGGTATGGCCGGGAAAACGTGAAGCCACGCGGTTGTAATAGTCAATGGCCTTGTGGAAATCGGAACTGAGCGAAGATTGCACACCCAGTTCTTGATTCACTCGGCCCGCATAATAAATGGACTTGGCAGCGTAAGCGCCGCCGGGGTCGGAGCGGTAGATGTCCAGGAAGCGCTTTTCCAGGTCCTGCCAATTGCTGCGGTATTGGCGGCGCTGCGTGTCATCGGCCAGGGCGTGGAAATCGTTCCACGCCTCGGTGAACTCATTGCCCAGATCCGCCATGGCCGTATCCGCCGCGCCCAAGAGCAGGCACAAGCCAACAAGGAACAGGAGGTATCTGGCGAAGTGGTTCATGAAGGTCTCTGGTTCCAAGCTATCCAAGTATTTTCGCTGCGTTGTTAAGCAAAATTTATTCCACGGTCACGCTCTTGGCCAGGTTGCGGGGCTGGTCCACATCCTTGCCCAGGTAGTCGGCAGTCTCGTAAGCAAAGAGCTGCAAAGCGGGCAAGGCCAAAAAACTGTTCAGAGGTTCTATGAGTTCCGGAATCACCCAGGAAGTGTCCACTTCCAAGGGCAAACCCTCGTGTGTCAAGGCGATGACCCTGCCGTTTCGGGCCTTGACCTCCACCAGGTTGGACTGGACCTTGGGGAACAGGCCATCGTTCAGGGCCATGGCGAATGTGGGAAATTCAGGGTCAATAAGGGCGATGGGACCGTGCTTCATCTCGCCGGCAGCGTAACCTTCGGCGTGGATGTAAGAGATTTCCTTGAGCTTGAGCGCGCCTTCCAGGGCCAAGGGGTAGTACAAGCCCCGGCCCAGGTAGAGGAAACTGCGCGCGGACGAGTATTCACGGGCCAGGTCCTTGGCGGTTTCATGGATGGCGGGCAAGGCCTTTTCAAGGTCCTGGGGCAGGCTGGACAGGCCGCTGAGCACTTGTTCCACGTCCTGCCCGGCCATGGTCCCTTTCTGCAGGCCCCAATACAGGGCCAGGATGGTCAGGGCCGTGAGTTGGCTGCACATGGCCTTGGTCGAGGCCACGCTGATCTCGGGACCGGCCTGGGTGTAGACCACCCGGTCCGATTCCCTGGCTATGGACGAGCCCACCACGTTGCACAGGCCGATCACGGGCACGCCCTGTTCCTTGACCATGCGCAGGCCCGCCAGGGTGTCCGCGGTCTCGCCGGATTGGCTGATGGCCAGCACCGCGTCGCCCGGGTCCATGATGATGTCGCGGTAGCGGAACTCGGACGCGATCTCCACGGATACGGGAATCTTGGCCCAGGACTCCATGAGGTGCATGCCCCACAGACCGGCGTGGAACGATGTGCCGCAGGCCACGATGTGCAAGCGTTTGGGCGGCTCGAGCCCTTCCAGTTCGGGCAGCATGATCTCCTTGCTGCCGTTGACCCGGCCGGTCAGACAATCGGCAATGACCCGGGGCTGCTCAAAGATCTCCTTGAGCATGAAATGTTTGTACCCGCCCTTTTGCGCGGACTGCACGTCCCAGGTGATATGGTCGACTTTCTTGTCCACGGCCTCGCGGGTGGCGGCGTTGTACACGGCCCAGGAATTGGCGTCGATGCGCACCATTTCGCCGTCTTCCAGGAAGACCACGTCCCGGGTGTAAGCCAGAAAGGCCGGGATGTCCGAGGCAACGAAGTTTTCGCCCACGCCTACACCCAACACCAAAGGGCTGGACTGGCGCGCGGCGTAGATCACGCCGGGTTCGTTCAGGTCGGTCAGGGCCACGGCAAACGAACCTTCCACCCGGCCCAGGGCCCAGGAAAAAGCGTCAAGCAGGGTTCCGTTGTCCTTGCGGCCCTCGGCAATGAGATTGACCAGGACTTCGGTGTCGGTCTCGGAAGAGAAGGTGTGGCCCTTGGCCAGCAGCTCTTCCCTCAGTTCCTGGAAGTTTTCAATGATGCCGTTATGCACCATGGCCAAGTGGCCGGAATTATCCTTGTGGGGGTGGGCGTTGTGCTCCACGGGCAGGCCATGGGTGGCCCAGCGGGTGTGGCCGATGCCGGACAGGGCAATGCTCACGTTGCAACTGTCCAGCTTGCTCTCCAACTGGGAAAGCTTGCCCTCGGCGCGGATGACTTCCATGGCCTTGTTCTGGATGTAGGCCACGCCTGCAGAGTCGTAGCCCCGGTACTCAAGGCTCTTGAGCCCCTTGAGCAGCAGGGGCACTGCAGGCCTGTGGCCTGAATAACCTATGATTCCACACATATGTAGATAATCCTTTGGGTCCGTCGTTGCCGCGCGGACTCAGTCCGCGCGTACCCGGTCCAAGAACTCCTTCCAGCCCTCAAGCAAGGCCCTGAGGGCCAAGCCGCGATGGCTGCGTTGGTTCTTGAAGGCGGGCTCCATTTGAGCGGCGGTCATGCCGGCCTCGGGGTCGAAAAAGACCGGGTCGTAGCCAAAGCCACCCTGGCCTTGCAGCGTCTCCGCAATCACGCCTGGCCATTCGCCCCGGGCCGTGAGGGTTTCACCACAAGGGGCCTGGGCCGTCATGACGCAGATGAATCGGGCCGTGCGCTTGTCCCGGGGGACATCAGAGAGTTCCCGCAGAAGTTTCTCGTTGTTGCGCTCTGGCGTGGCGCCGGGGTCGCTGTAACGCGCCGAGTATACGCCTGGCGCCCCCCCCAGAAAGTCCACGGCCAAACCCGAATCATCAGCCAAGGCAATGCGGCCCGTAAGGCGGCACACGGCCTCGGCCTTGATCGCGGCGTTTTCTTCAAAGGTCTCGCCGGTCTCGGGAATCTCGCCAATGCCGGGATAGGCGTCGAGCCCTTGCACCCGCACGGGAAAAGACTCCAGCAAGGCCTTGAGTTCAGCGACCTTGCCCTTGTTGTGAGAGGCCAGCACCAATGTTTGCATCGAAGACGCCCCGCCGCTTGTATGCCGAGCCCGAGCCCTTGGCAAGGGGGCGGCAATAAGCTGTAAAGACACATGAAATCGGCATGTGAATGCGCAAAAGAGCCCACGCGCGCATCCATTTGCAGCGAGACTGTAGCAAAAAAAGGATGGGTTTTCCAGAGATATTCTAGAGTTCTTCCGGATTTTCCTGGGCTAGCAAAGAGGTTTCCGCATCAACCGCCAGGGCGGGAGAAAAGAACAGGGTGACGCTGGTGCCTTCGTCTGCCTGGCTGTAAAGCTCCACGCGGCCGCCCATGTCTTCGATGATCTTTTTGGTCATGGCCAGGCCCAGGCCTGCGCCCTTGTCCTTGGTGGAGAAAAAGGGATTGAACACTTTGGTGCGGATTTCCTCGGGAATGCCGTGGCCCGTGTCCTCGACCTCAAGGAAAATGTGTCCGTCGCGCATGCCCGTGCGCACGAACAAGGAACCGCCGTCAGGCATGGCTTCCATGGAGTTCTTCACCATGTTGATCAGGCATTGCTTGACCAGATCCGAGTCGCCCACGGCCTTGGCAATGGACGGGTCGGTTTGGAGCACAGGTACAATGGATTTTTGCTCCGCGCCAAAGGTCAACAAACGCATGGTTTCGGCTGCCACCATGTTGACGTCCACAAGCCCCTTTTTTGCGTCCACTGGCCTGGAAAAATTAATCGTGGATTTGAGAATGGTATCCAGCCGTTTCGATTCCTTTAAAATGATGGAGACTTTTTCCCGGTCGGTTTCACTGAGTGTGGTGGAGCGCAGCAAAGAGTTGGCGAAGCCGCCAATGGCAAAAAGCGGGTTGCGGATTTCATGGGCAATGTAGGTGGACAACTCGCCGATAATGGCCATTTTTTCCGATTGTTGCAGCCGCATCTCCATGGAGGTGCGCACCGTGATGTCGCGGCGCATTTCCATGATGTGCGTCAACCGCTTGTCATTGTTGAAGATGGGGTAGGTGTAGATGCGGAAGTAGCGCATGCGGCCGTCCCGGTCCACGTAGGAGTGCACGGACTCGGCCTTCTTGCCTTCCTTGAGGGTGGCCTTATAGGGGCAGGCTTTGCCCCTTTCTTCGTCCTCGCAACAGAATTCCCGGCCTTCCAGCTCCCAACAGTGGATGCCGATGAATTCCTCCTTGGGCCGCCCCCTGCGTTCGTACACATTGGTGTTCACGTCCAGGATGCGGCCTTGGGTGTCGAGCAGGATCACGTCCTCCTCGACTTCGTCGAAAATGGTGGTGAACAGGTTGCGGGTGTGGAACAGGTCGGACAAACACGAGGTGCAGGCCAGACCCGACGCCAGGATCTCCAACAGAAAGTCGGCGGTGCTTTCTCCGGCCAAAGTGACGGACGCGGGAAGTTCGGCGCGGAGATCCTCAGGGGGCCGGCCGTTGGCGCGCAGGTCAAAGAGCAAGTCAATATTGGGATGGGTGGCGATGAGTTGCTGGGGGCTGACTTCGTCTTGGCTGGAAGGATCGGCCATTGAGTTGTCAATTTCCGCCAGTTTGACCCAAGGAAAGGTAGTGGAAAAGTCCTCGCCCAGCAGAAGTTCCGTCAATCTTGCCGCGCGGGGGTCGTTACCCACAATGCCGATGATGTAGCTGGGCGTGGAAATAATGAGTTCCTTCATCATCAAACATCCCGTTGCACTGAGAAGGTGGTGTATTCCATATACCTCGGGACGGGATTCCGGGAAAGGGATTTTTGTTGCCGCGCCAAGGGGGCGGAGGTACATCCGGTGAAAGAGCGCGCACATGGATAAGGAAGGAATTATGCCGAGTATTCACGCCATCAGCCTGGGCTGCCCCAAGAACCGGGTCGACACGGAGACCCTGTTGGCCGGGCTGCGGAGATATTATCCCGATATGGAGGTTGTGGCCGAGCTTTCCCTGGCCGATGTGATCATTATTAATACTTGCGGGTTCATTGAGCCTGCGGTTGAGGAGTCCGTGCGCACCATCCTCGACGCAGCCGCCGAGTTGGACGAGGCGGGGAATGGGTCCAGGCCATTGTTGGTGGTGACGGGGTGCTTGCCTGGCCGCTATGGTGTGGACGAACTGGCCAAGGAGCTGGTCGAAGTGGATCTTTTTCTTGGCCCCATGGAGTTGGGGGACTGGCCGGAAAAGATCAGCACCGCGCTCGGGCAACGCGGCATATCAAGGGAAGCGGCCTTGCCGGGAGCTGTTGAGATGCGCGAGCTGTCCACCGGCCCGTCCTACGCCTACCTTAAAATCAGCGAGGGGTGTGACCGCTCCTGTTCTTTCTGCACCATTCCGGCCATACGCGGGCCTTTTCACAGCCGCCCCATGGCCGAGCTGGAAGCCGAGGCCCGTGAACTCCTGGACAAGGGCGTCAAGGAACTGGTTTTGGTGGGCCAGGATGTGAGCAGCTACGGCAAGGACTTGCAGGGACCAACCAACCTCATCACCTTGCTGGAAACCTTGCTGCCCCTGGAGGGTCTGCACTGGCTGCGGCCCATGTACCTGTATCCGGCCGGGCTCACCCCGGAGTTGCTGGGATTCATGCGCGACATGGAACAGGACTCGCCCCTGGTTCCATATTTTGACGTGCCCCTGCAACACGCCCACGAAGACATCCTCAAGGCCATGGGCCGTCCCTTCAGCCGCGACCCCCATGCCGTGGTCGAGCGCATCCGTTCGTACCTGCCCCACGCCGCGCTGCGAACCAGCCTCATCGTGGGCTTTCCCGGAGAAAGTGAAACCCATTTCACCGTGCTCAAGGATTTCGTGATTCAGTCACGCTTTCATAACCTTGGCGTGTTTCCCTTTTGGCCGGAACAGGACACGGTTGCCGCGAATTTATCCGATCAAGTTGACCAAGAGAGAAAAAGCGTCCGTCAGCAAGAGATAATGGCGCTGCAAGCCGACATCAGCGCGGAGATCCTCGGGGAGAGTTTGGGCGAAGAACTGGACGTGCTCGTGGATGCTCCCCATCCGGATTGGCCCGGACTCTACACGGGCAGGGCTTGGTTCCAGGCCCCGGAAGTGGACGGGGTCACCTATGTGAGTGGTCCAGGCGTAACCGCCGGAGCCATGGTGCGCGCAGTCATCGAAGACACGGCCACCTACGACCTCACCGCGTTGACCTGAGAGATTAAGCTTGTCAGGGGCCATATTCTCTGATAGGCAATCAAATCCTGCGTACGCGCAGGAGCTGCGAGTTCCCCCGCTTTTGCCAAGCGGCCCGGTTCTCGAATCCCGCGTACACGCGGGAACTATATGCCCAGGTTAGGAGGAAACCATGGAAGAAACGGCTAATAACATCCCTTCCCCTGAGGCGGACATCAGTTTTGAGTCCGCTCTCGAAGACTACCTTAACGCTGATTTCGGCAATCTCGAAGAAGGCCACATCGTACGGGGCGAAGTCGTCAAAGTTGACGGCGACCATATCCTCGTGGACGTGAACTTCAAGTCCGAGGGCCAGATCTCCGCGGGTGAGTTCGCTGACAGCGAAGGCGAAGTCACCGTCTCGGTGGGCGACACCGTAGACGTCTTTGTCGTCCGCAAGGACGAAGTGGAAGGCACCATCATCCTGTCCCGCGAAAAAGCAAAGCGGATGCAACTCTTTGACAAGCTCGAAGAGATACAGGAAAAAGACGACACCATTCGCGGCAAGATCCTGCGGCGCATCAAGGGCGGCTACACCGTCGACCTTGGCGGCATGGAAGCGTTCCTGCCCGGCTCCCACGTGGACCTTCGTCCCGTGCCGGACATGGACGCCTTGGTCAGCGAGGAATTTGAATTCCGCGTGCTCAAGATCAACCGCCGCCGCTCCAACGTGATCGTGTCCCGCCGCGTTCTGCTCGAAGAAGAGCGCGAATCCAAGCGCAACAAGCTGCTCAGCACCCTGGAAGAAGGCCAGACCGTCCAGGGCAAGGTCAAGAACATCACGGAATACGGCGTGTTCGTGGACCTGGGCGGCTTGGACGGCCTGCTGCACATCACGGACATGTCTTGGAAGCGCGTCAAGCATCCCAAGGAAATGGTCAAGCTCGGCCAGGACCTGGAACTCAAAGTGCTCAATTTCGACAAGGAGTCCAAGAAGGTCTCCTTGGGCCTCAAGCAACTCGTGCCCGACCCCTGGGAAGGCATCACCGAGAAATACCCCGAAGACGCCCGTATCACCGGCAAGGTCACCAACCTGGTGGATTACGGCGCATTCGTGGAGCTGGAGCCCGGCGTGGAAGGCCTGGTGCACATCTCCGAGATGTCCTGGACCCGCAAGCTTCGCCACCCCTCGCAAATGGTGCGCGTGGGCGACGAGGTGGACGTGGTCATCCTCGGCGTGGACCCGGACAAGAAGCGCATCTCCCTGGGCATGAAGCAAGTGCGGCCCAATCCCTGGGACGTGGTTGCCGAGAAGTACCCCGAGGGTACCGTGCTTGAGGGCACCATCAAGAACATCACCGAATTCGGCCTGTTCATCGGCATTGAAGACGGCATTGACGGCCTGATCCACGTGTCCGACATCTCCTGGACCAAGAAGATCCGCCACCCCGAAGAGCTGTTCAAGGTGGGCGACACGGTCCAGGCCAAGGTCCTTACCGTGGACAAGGAAAACGAGAAGTTCACCCTGGGCGTCAAGCAGCTCAACGAAGATCCCTGGATCCAAGTGCCTGACCGCTACCCCGTGGGCTCCATGGTCAACGGCGTGGTCACCAACATCACGGACTTCGGCCTGTTCGTGGAAGTTGAGGAAGGCATCGAGGGTCTGGTGCACGTTTCCGAGATCAGCATGAAAAAGGTCAAAAGCCCGTCCGAGATGTTCACCGAGGGCGTGACCATCGAGGCCAAGGTTATCCATGTCAGCGCCGAGGAGCGCCGCCTGGGCCTTTCCATCAAGCAGATCAAGGAAGAGGAAGAGCGCAAGAAACCCAAAGAATTCCGCTCCAATGGCCAGACCGACGTGGGCCTGAACATGGGCGACCTGCTCAAGCAGAAGCTGGAAGAAGATGCAGGAGACCAGGAGTAAGTTCAGCCAGCGGCATCCGCTGCTCTTCGGCTTCATGATTATTACGGCGGCCGTGGTCCTGCTTATAGGGGCCATGGCCGTCTTTCGTTTTTACATCCACGGCGGGGCCAAATTCATGGGCTTGCCGTCCCTGGGTCTGGTGCACGTGGAGGGTGTGATCCTGGATTCACGGCCTGTGGTGGACTTCATTGCCGAGCTGCGCGAGGACCCGGAAGTGGTCGGCGTGGTCATCCGCGTGGAGTCCCCTGGAGGCGGCATTGGCCCGTCTCAGGAAATCCACCGCGCCGTGAAGAAGCTGGCCGAACGTAAACCCGTGGTGGTCTCCATGGGCGCCTTGGCCGCCAGCGGCGGCTATTACGTGTCGTGCCCGGCGGACTCCATATACGCCAACCCCGGCACCCTGACCGGCTCCATCGGCGTGATCATGCAGGTGACCAACCTCGAGGGCCTCATGGACACCCTGGGCATCGACCATCAGTCCTTTATCAGCGGCCCTTTCAAGGACACGCCTTCGCCTTTCGGCAACATGACCCTGGAAGAAGAAGCCTATCTCCAAGGCATTATCATGGACCTGCACGACCAATTCGTGCTGGACGTGGCCGAGGGAAGGGCCATGGACGAGGGCGATGTGCGCGAACTGGCGGACGGACGCATCTATACGGGCCGCCAAGCCCTGCAAAACGGCCTTGTCGATCAACTGGGCGGCCTGGAAGACGCCTTTGACGCCCTGAAGCAGCTCTGCGAAGTCACCGAGGACTTGCCCATCAAAGAAGGTCCGGTATTCGAGACCAACTTCCTGGAAGACATCATGTCCTCCATTT
>QZKZ01000212.1 GCA_004796465.1 Desulfovibrio sp. | reverse complement strand
GGTGTGGACTTGTCGCCGGTGGTTGTGCTCATCGCCCTGCAGGTGGTGCAACAGCTGCTTTGGGAATTGCGGGTCATGGTCGCTCAGTAAAGGGCTTTCCTGGAGATGGACTTGCCGGAATATGTGACGCCCGCTGGGAGCGATGGATGGCGGATCGCGCTCTGGGTCCAGCCCGGCGCGAAAAAGGATGAAGTGCAGGGGCTCTACCAAGGCCGCCTCAAGGTGAGAATCAAGGCCCCGGCAGTGGACAACAAGGCCAACAAGGCGCTACGTAGATACTTCGCTTCACTCACCGGCGTGAGGGAAAGCGCTATTCGACTGGAGCAGGGCGCGAGTTCCCGGCGCAAGGTTCTTCTTATCGAGGGAGGACTTGAGCCGGATTGGACCGTTCTGCTGGAAGCGACGTCGAACCCCTAACGTTAAAGGAGATGCTCAATGGAACAACGTGATCTTGAGTTGGTGGAAAAGTACGCAGCCCAGGACGCGGAACTCAAGACCCTGTGGGAGGAGCACCTACTATACGAAAAGCAGCTGGAAAAGCTGGAAAAAAAGTCATTCCTATCCTCCGAGGAACAACGGGTGGTCAAGGATATCAAAAAAAAGAAATTAGGCGGAAAAACAAGATTGCAAGCCATCTTGGACCGCTACAGGAGTATGGAGGAGTAACATGCAGCTTTCCGGGGCGCAGATTCTTCTGGAGTCCATGCAGCACGAAGAAGTTGATGTGATGTTCGGCTTTCCTGGCGGGGCGGTCATCGACATCTACGACCAAATCCCCAACTATTCGGTCCGCCACATTCTCGTGCGCCACGAACAGGGCGCGGTGCATGCGGCGGACGGGTATGCCCGGGCCTCGGGCAAGGTGGGCGTGGCCCTGGTCACCTCCGGACCCGGAGCGACCAACACCGTGACCGGTATCGCCAACGCCTATTGCGATTCCATTCCCATGGTGGTCTTTACCGGCCAGGTACCTACTCCGCTCATCGGCAACGACGCGTTCCAGGAAGTGGACATCGTCGGCATCACGCGCCCCTGCACCAAGCACAACTACCTTGTGTCCAACGTTGACGACATGGCCCGGATCATCAAGGAGGCCTTTTATGTGGCCCGTTCCGGCAGGCCCGGGCCGGTGCTTGTGGACTTGCCCAAGGACGTGCTCCAGGCCAAGACCAAGTTCTCCTATCCCAAGAAGGTGGACATCCGCAGCTATCAGCCCACGGTCAAGCCGCACAAGCAACAAGTCAAAAAGGCCGTGAAGCTCATTGCCAAGGCCAACCGGCCCTTGTTTTACGTGGGCGGCGGCGTGATCAACGCCAATGCGAGCGAAGAACTGACCTGGCTGGCCAAGAACCTGTGCGTGCCGGTCACGGCCACTCTCATGGGCTTGGGAGCATTTCCCGGAAACGATCCCCAGTTCTTGGGCATGCTTGGCATGCACGGTACCTACGCCGCGAACATGGCCGTGCAGAACTGCGACGTGATGATCGCCGTGGGCGCCCGCTTTGACGACCGGGTTACGGGCAAGTTGGACACCTTCGCGCCCCACGCCAAGATAATCCATGTTGATGTGGACCCCACCTCCATCCGCAAGAACGTGCACGTGCATGTGCCCGTGGTGGGCGACTGCAAAGCCGTGCTCAAGGTCTTCAAGGATGAGGCCAAGGACTTGGTCGAAAACGGGGAGTGCAAGGACAAGCACGCTAAGTGGTTGGAGCAGGTGGAGCAGTGGGCCGCGTCCCATCCCCTTGCCTACAATTCCGGCGACAAGATCAAGCCCCAATATGTGGTCGAGAAGATTTACGAACTCACGGGCGGCGATGCCATCATCGCCACGGAAGTGGGCCAAAACCAGATGTGGGCGGCCCAGTTCTACAAATACAAGGAACCGCGCACCCTGCTCACCTCGGGCGGGCTCGGCACCATGGGCTACGGCTTTCCCGCGGCCATTGGCGCGCAAATGGCCTTTCCGGACAAACTGGTCATTGACGTGGCGGGCGACGGCTCCATCCAGATGAACATCCAGGAGCTGATCACGGCCGTGTCCAACAAACTGCCCGTGAAGATCGTGATCCTGAACAACGGTTTCTTGGGCATGGTGCGCCAGTGGCAGGAGTTCTTCTACAAGAGCAACTACTGCGCCACCTGCATGGACGCCCAGCCCGATTTCGTCAAGCTGGCCGAGGCTTACGGCGCGTTGGGCTACCGGGTGACCAAGGTCGGGGATGTGGAACCCGTGCTCAAGGAAGCCTTCAGCACGCCCAACACCGTGATCGTGGACGTGCACGTGGAGGCCGAGGAGAACGTGTACCCCATGGTTCCGGCCGGAGCCTCAATCACTGAAATGCTGCTCGTGTAGGAGGGATGCCATGCGACACGTACTTTCCGTTCTCGTGGAAAACGAACCCGGCGTCCTCTCCCGCGTGGTCGGGCTGTTCAGCGGGCGCGGCTTTAACATTGAAACCCTGAACGTGGGGCCGACCCTGGAAGACGGGGTCTCGCTCATGACCATCACCACCCGGGGCGACGATCAGATCATCGAGCAGATCGTCAAGCAGCTCAGGAAGCTGGTGACCACGATCAAGGTCGTGGACTTGACCGAGATGAAGGCCGTGCAGCGCGAAATGGTGCTGGTCAAGGTCAGCGCCGAGGGGACCAAACGCGCGGAAATATTG
>QZKZ01000146.1 GCA_004796465.1 Desulfovibrio sp. | reverse complement strand
TGTCATGGGCCTGGACCAAATCTAAAATTTGAGACTCAGGCAAGGGCTTGACGAACCGGGCGTTGAACACGGCAATGGACTTGCCGAGCTTTTCTTCTACATCGCGCGCCGCCACCAGCGATGGAAACACGCGGCTGCCCAAGGCGATGACCAGCAAGTCGCCGCCTTCCTGCAGCAACTCGCCCTGGCCCACAGGGATCAATTCGGGTTTCTTCTTGAGCTTGGCGCCCACGCCCACGCCTCTCGGATACCGGATCGCGCTGGGGCCGTTATGCTCAATGGCTGTATAGAGAAGGTCCTGCATCTCGTCCTCGTCCTTGGGAGCCATGAGGATGAGGTTGGGAATATGGCGCAAAAAGGAAAGATCAAATGCCCCATGGTGGGTGGGGCCGTCCTCGCCAACGAGGCCGCCCCGGTCCAAACACAGGGTCACGGGCAGGTTCTGCAGACACACGTCGTGAACGATCTGGTCGTAAGAGCGCTGCATAAACGTGGAGTAGACCGCAACCACAGGTTTGTAGCCTTGAGTAGCCATGCCCGCAGCGAATGTCACGGCGTGCTGCTCACAAATGCCCACGTCCACGAAACGGTCGGGATACTTATCGCCAAAACAAGCCAGTCCCGTGCCCTCGGGCATGGCAGCGGTAATGGCCACGATTTTCTCGTCTGTTTCCGCCAATTTGCACAGGGTCGCGCCGAACACGTCCGTATACGTAGGTAGCTCCACACCGCTGTCGTACTTGATGGCTTCGCCTGTTTCCGGAGTAAAACTGCCCACTCCATGAAAATATGTGGGGTTGGATTCCGCCGGTCCGTACCCCTTGCCTTTGGTGGTCAAGACATGCACGAGATGCGGCCCGTCCAGATCGCGCACCAGTTCGAAGGCGTCCACCATGCGCTCCAGATTATGGCCGTCAATGGGGCCAAGGTAGTTGAAGCGAAGGGCCTCGAAGAGCATGCCCGGCGTAAAAAAGCTCTTAAAGGAGTGTTCGCTGCGGCGGGCATAGTCGGCCAACCCTTCGCCCACGCCGGGAATCTGCTTCATCCAGGCTTCCATCTCCTTTTTGAAGCGCATGAGCCAGCGCCGGGACAGGTTGCGCGACAAAAACGAGGACAGCGCGCCCACACTGCGGGAGATGGACATCTCATTGTCGTTGAGCACCACGACCATCTTGCGGCCCATGCCGCCTGCGTGATTCAAACCTTCGAACGCAAGGCCCGCGGTCATGGAGCCGTCGCCGATCACGGCCAGCACCTCGTGGTCCCCGCCAGCCAAGTCACGGGCCATGGCCATGCCCAGAGCCGCCGAGATGGACGTGGAGGCGTGGCCCACGCCAAAATGATCGAACGAGCTCTCAGTCATCTTGGGGAAACCGCTAATGCCGCCCATAGTGCGCAGGGTATGGAAATCATCCCTGCGGCCCGTGAGCATCTTGTATACGTAGGCCTGATGGCCCACATCCCAGATCATGCGGTCCTTGTTGGGATCAAAGACCTTGAGCATGGCCAGGGTCAACTCAACAACGCCCAGGGACGGCGCCAAGTGGCCGCCGTTTTGGGAGACCACGTCAATGATCTCTCCCCTGAGTTCCTGGCCCAGTTGCCTGAGTTGGTCCTTGTCCAGGGGCTGGATGTCGTTGGGGGACTTGATAGTGGGAAGCAGCGGTGTGCTGGGAGTAATCTGGTCGTCAGACATGGAAATCCTTTGGTTGAACGAGGCAGGAATCCTATGCACAAAGCCCGGTGGTGTAAACCTCAAACATTGGGACAGGAAAAATCACCAGGCGCGATGGATGATGTACTGGGCCAAGCCCCGGAGAAAATCCGCGTGCGGTCCAGAGAAAGGAGCGAGTTGTTCCAGGGCAGTGTCCACTTCCTTGGACGCCAATTCGCGGCTGGTGTCCAAGCCGAGAAGGCTGGGATAGGTCACCTTGCCTTGCTCCTGGTCGCTGCCTACTGGCTTGCCCAGGGTGGCTTCATCACCGATTTCATCAAGGATGTCGTCCACGATTTGAAAGGCCGCGCCAATGGCTTTTCCGTATGCCCGAATACGCTCGACTTCCTCGGGCGAAGCCCCAGCCAAGAGCGCGCCGCTTACGCAGGACACCGTGATCAGCGCTCCGGTCTTGAGGGAATGCATGTAGCGCAGGTCTTCCAAGGAAACATTGTCGCGGCCCGTGTAGGCCATGTCCAGGTCTTGGCCGCCGACCATGCCAGCGGCTCCGGCAGCCACAGCCACTTCACCAATGGCCGGGGCGATCCGCTCCGCAGGAATGGTTCCAGCCACCGAGGCCATGAGGGTAAAGGCCTCGGTAAGCAGGCCGTCGCCCGCCAGAATGGCGCGGGCCTCACCGAATTTCTTGTGATTGGAAGGCTTGCCCCGTCGCAAATCATCGTCGTCCATGGCAGGCAGGTCGTCGTGGATCAGTGAATAGGTGTGGATGAACTCCAAGGCCGAGGCAAAGGGCATCACGTCATGCTGATCCAAGCCAAACAAGGCGGATGTGGTCAAGCAGAGTACGGGCCGTAGGCGCTTGCCCCCGGCCATGAGGCTGTATTCCATGGCCGTGAGCAGTTCGCAGGGGATATGCCTGCCTTTGAGCGCCTGGCCCAGAAAGGCCTCCACCTCTTGCCCGGCTTCCACGAGCGCTGCCTTGACCGGGGTTGCGTCAAACTCCGCCATCAGTCCTCCTCGACCTCTGCCATAGTAGCGTCCGCAAAAGGCTCGAACACGCCCTGGCTCAAGATCTCCACCTCGTTGCGCGCGTTTTTCAGCCGCTCCCTACAAGCTTTGACCAATTCCGCGCCTTCCTTGTACAGGGCCAAGCCCTGCTCCAAGGGCAGGTCTTCTTGCTCCAGCTCTGCCACCACCTGCTTGAGCCGTTCCAATTGTTTTTCAAAGTCCTGGCCTGTTTCTTGGCTGTTCTTCTTGGGCATGGTTTGCTCCCTGGTTATTCCCAGCCCGTGACCTGGCCGCTGATAAATGGCGCGGGATCGACCAGGCACCTGAGCGCTGATACTCCAAAATGCAAATGCGATCCGGTGACCCGGCCCGTGGCGCCCACAAGGCCGATGGTTTGGCCGGGCTCCACCATATCGCCCTCTTGCACCAAAATTTCGGAAAGGTGGATGTACATGCTGATGAGGCCTTGCCCATGGTCCACGTACACGGACCCACCCGCGTAAAAAAAATCACCGGTAAGTATGACGCGGCCCATGGCGCAGGCCATGACCGGATCACCTGTTTCGCCGTCTAGATCCAAGCCCTTATGTGGACTGCGTTCCTCGCCGTTGAAAAAGCGTCGCACTCCAAACACGCTGGTCACGGGGCCGGGCACGGGCCGCACAAAAGGCAATTGCCACATGCGCTCCGGAGTCACTGTATTCAGGGCATTCAGCACGAGTTCCCGTTCCCTGGCGCTACGCGCCTGTTCTTCCTCGCTGGGCGATGTATAATTGGAGGCCACGGTCAGGTGTTCCTCCGGATATTCGAGTTCCAGGACGGCCACGGCCTTGGCAAAGCGTACAGGGCCGTCTGAAGTGGGGACCTCCACTTGCAAGGTATTGGTGGGATCCTGCAGGGCCAACCCCCAACCCAAAAACACCACGGCTTTAAAACCGCCCTGCTCGGAGGGTTCCAACGCGACCGTAATTTCGCGCCCCAGCCAGCGCACCGTGACAGGGTCCACGGCCCGATCCGAGGTCAACCACACGGCAAAAGCCCGGCCATCCCCCACCTCGTCCGGGCATTGCACGGTCACCGGCCCTGCATGGCCTTGGCTCGCCATGGAGAGAACAGGTAATGCCAGCCACAGCAAGGAAACAAGAAATATATACGCCAAACGTTTCATACGGGAATGTTCTCCGGAATTATGCATCAGATGTGGTGTCGGTAACCTCGGCTGCAATATCGCCATCCCGAACGCGGATGTCCAGGCCCTGGCCCGGCGCAACCTCGCGGATGCTTTTCACGAGCTTGCCAGTATCCTTGGAGCGTACCAGGGAGTAGCCCCGCTCCAAGGGCGCTTCGGGATTGGCCGCTTCCAAACGCAGGGCCAGCTTTTCAAACTCCCGCTCCGTATCCCGCAAGCGTTGCCCGCCTGCGCGCGTGAGCTGCTTGGCCAGGATTTCCACGTCATTGGCGCGGCTCTCAACCGCCCAAGGGCCAAAGGCGCGGGCAAACAAACGGGCTTGGCCTTCCCAAGCACTGGTCTTGCGTTGAAGCAGGCCAGCCATGGCCCGGCCCAGGCGCTCTCCGGCTTGTTCCAGCCGCTCCTGGAGATAGTCCAACCCCTTGGACGGGGACAGCAGTCGCAAAGAATGCTCCAGACCTGACAGCCGCTCTTCGCCACGGTCCAAAATCCGCCACATGGCCCTGGCCAGGCCCATGTCCAGGCCATCCACTTCCTGCTCCAGGACAAAACGCTCAGGCCATAGGAGCTGCGCTGCATGGCTCGGCGTGGCCGCGCGCAGGTCCGCGACCATGTCCGCGATGGACACGTCAACTTCATGGCCCACACCCGCCAGCACCGGAATTGTGGAAGAAAAGACCGCCTCGGCCACGCCTTCAGTATTAAAGGCCCACAAATCTTCCAAGGACCCGCCGCCGCGAATCAGCACGATCACTTGCGCCCAGTCCTGTTCATTGGCCAGCTTGATGGCGTCCGCGATTTGCTGCTCTGCCGAGTCGCCCTGCACCAGGGTCGGATAGATGCGGATATGGGATCCAAATCCCCGCTCGCCCGCCAAACGCAGAAAGTCGCGAATGGCCGCGCCGGTTGGGGCCGTGACCACGGCAACCCGCAGCGGATTGTGGGGCAGGGAGCGTTTGCGCTCCATATCAAAGTAGCCAAGGGCCGCGAACTTTTGCTTGAGAGCCTCGAACTCCAGGTGCAGACGGCCCTCGCCCATGTCCTGGACCAGTTCGACCCGGAGTTGGTACGCGCCCCGGGGCGGGTACACGGTGATCCGGCCGCCGCACAGCACCTCTTGGCCCTCGGCCAGGACATCAGCCGGGTCCACCAGACCTCCGGCTCCGCCCAGCATGACCTCGCCGGTAAGGGGATCAATGCCGCTTTCCCGGCGCATGCGGCTGCGCTTGAACCAGACCGCGGCCAGGGTCGCGTCCGCATCCTTGAGGGAAAAGTACACATGCCCGCTGGCGGGCCGCGACAGGCCGCCTACCTCGCCGCGCACCCAGATGAAGGGGAACTCGTCTTCCAGCAGCCCCTGGATGCGCTCGGTGATCTCGCGCACGGAATAAATATCGCTGCTCATACAGGTACCAGCAAACAGCTCTTATTCAGCGGCTGACTCCCAGCCCTTGAGCACCTGCTCGCGCCAGTCAGCGAACGCAGCCTCAAAACCCTCAACAGGCAGTTCGCCCTTGTCGCCGCTACGGCGGTCCTTGGCCTCGATCACGCCCCGGCCCAACCCCTTGCCGCCCACCACCAACTGCATGGGAAAGCCCACCAAGTCCACGTCCTTGAACTTGACCCCGGGCCGCTCGTCCCGGTCGTCCAGGATCACGTCCAAACCCTGGCTGGTAAGCAGTTCGTATAATTCGTCCGCCTTGGCCGAGACCTCCTCGTCCTTGGGGCTCAGGTTGAGGATCACCACCTCGTAAGGCGCGAGCGCGGGCGGAAAGATGATGCCGTATTCATCGTGATTCTGTTCAATGCAGGCCGCCACCACGCGGGACACGCCAATGCCGTAGCAGCCCATGACCATGAGCTGGTCCTTGCCGTTCTCATCGAGATATTTGGCTTGCATGGCTTCCGAGTACTTCTGGCCCAGCTTGAACACGTGGCCCACTTCAATGCCCTTGGTGAACTCCAGGGAACCGGAGCATTTGGGGCAGGGATCGCTTTGGGTGACCA
>QZKZ01000375.1 GCA_004796465.1 Desulfovibrio sp. | reverse complement strand
TGCTGCAAAGAAAGTGGCAGGACCGGTCCTACAACTCCTTGTTGCGTTGGGCGCGCAAGGGAGGCCAGCATGGCGAAGGCGCCAGCCCGGAACGGCTCATTGCCCGATCCATGGCCCAAACCGCGCTCATGAGCTTGGTCCTGTTTTTTGTGTCCTTTCTGTTTTTGGCCTGGCTCGTAGGTGTGATGCACGAGACTTGGCCCTTTATTTTCGAGACTCCCGCAGTGACCTGGCCCTTGCTGTGGCTTGCCGCGGGCATGGGCGGCTTGCTCGCCCTGCGCCTCAGGGGAGCGTACCAAGTCTTTTTCGCGGGCATTTTTGTTGTTGCCGCGATTTCCTACCTGTGACCCGCGCCAAGACCGGGCTTTCCCGTTGAAGCAGGCCCTGGGAAAGGACTTGGCAGGGGGCCGGGATCGTGCTATTTGGCACAAGCTCTTTTTTCGTCACATCCGCCGGAGCCTCGCGCTCGGCGCTAGGGGCGGTTTTGCCGCCCTGAACCATCACCTATTTGAGGAGGAAGAATATGGCTGTTTTGGTATTTGGACACAAGAACCCTGATACGGATACCATTGTTTCCGCCATCGCTGTGGCGGACCTCAAGAACAAGCTGGGCGTGGAAGCCAAAGCCGTGGCCCAGGGCGAAGTCAACCCTGAGTCCGCATTCGTGCTCGACAAGTTCGGCCTCACCGCCCCCGAGGTTGTGACCTCCGTGGCCGGCCAGCAGTGCATCCTGGTTGACCACTCCGACTTGGCCCAAAGCCCCGACGATCTGGGCGACGCCGAAGTCGTGGGCGTGGTGGACCACCACAAGCTGGGCGACGTGACCACCTCCAATCCCCTGGAAATGTGGGTCTGGCCCGTGGGCTGCTCCTGCACCGTGATCAAGGGCATGTACGACTTCTACGGCATCGAGATCCCCAAGGGCATCGCCGGCGCCATGATGTGCGCCATCCTGTCCGACACCGTCATGTTCAAGTCCGTGACCTGCACCGACCAGGACAAGGCTGCTGTTGAAGCCCTGGCCAAGATCGCGGGCGAGTCCGACACCATGGGCCTGGGCATGGAGATGTTCAAGGTCAAGTCCGCTGTGGAAGGCACCCCCATGCGCGACCTGGTGTTCCGCGATTACAAGGATTTCGACATGAGCGGCAACAAGGTCGGCATCGGCCAACTCGAAGTGGTTGACCTGGCCATCCTCGAGCCCTACAAGGCCGACCTCCTGGCCGAGATCAAGGCTGTCAAGGCCGAGAAGGGCAACCACTCCGTGTTCCTGCTGCTCACCGACATCATGAAGGAAGGCTCGGTCATGCTCATCGCTTCCGACGACGGTTCCGTGGTGGACAAGGCCTTTGGCCAGTCCGGCGACACCGAAGTGTGGCTGGACGGCGTCATGAGCCGCAAAAAGCAAGTTGTTCCCAACTTTGAGAAGGCCTTTGCCTAAGCCGTAAATCTCAAAGTCAGGCAGTTCCATAAGGCCCGGGGCGTTTTTTCCGCTCCGGGCTTTTATTATGAAAGCAGCCCTGCCGAGGATTCCCGGCAGGGCTGTTGAGTTTCAGACAAAGGGCCGAAATTATTAGATCAGTTCGGCCGCCTTGAGCACGACCTTGAGCTTGGCGTGGTTATCAGGCTGCATGTTCACCAGGGGCAGCCTTACTTCGTCGGAAGCGATCTTGCCCATGAGCTTGAGGGCTTCCTTGAGCGGCACTGGGTTGGTCTCGAAGAACATGGCGCGGCTCAGGGGCGACATGGCTAGGTGCAGTTCCTTGGCCTTGGCGGTGTCGCCGCCGTGGTAGGCCTTGCACATGTTGCTCATCATGGCCGGGACAATGTTGGAGACCACGGAGATGACGCCGATGCCGCCTACGCTCAATAGGGGCAGCACCGTGAAGTCGTCGCCGGACAGGACCTGAAACTTGTCCGAGCAGAACTCCACCACTTCCGAGACTTGTTTGAGGTTGGCCGAGGCCTCCTTGACCGCCACTGCCTCGGGCACTTCCTTTTCCAGCTTGGCCAGGGTCTGGGGCAAGATGTTCAGACTGGTGCGGCCCGGCACATTGTAGATGATCATGGGCATGGGCGCGGCCCTGGCGATTGCCCGGTAGTGCTCGATGAGCCCTTCCTGGGAAGGCTTGTTGTAATAGGGCGTGACCTGCAGGGTGGCGTCGGCTCCCGCTTGTTTGGCGAAGGAGGTCAGTTCGATGGCCTCGCGGGTGTCGTTGCCGCCGGACCCGGCGACCACGGGCACACGTTTATTGGCTTGCTCCAAGCAGATGGAGATGACCCGTTTATGCTCATCATGGGACAACGTGGCGGATTCACCGGTGGTGCCTACGGCAACGAGGCCGTCAATGCCCTGTTCGATCTGCCACTCGATCAGGGCCCGGTAGGATTCTTCGTCCACTTCGCCGTTAACGAACGGCGTGGCCAGGGCGGAATACGCGCCTTGGAACAACATGGCCGCCTCCTAGGGGGTTGAAATGATGAGCAAAAAGCGAAAACAATCAAACGCCATAGCCGACCCATGGGCAACAGCCCCATGGGTAATCGAGAAAGTTATGCTTTTTCCGGAAGCGAATCAAGGGAGAGGACGCCGGTGTAAACCTTGACAGCCTGGCCCGTGAGAAACACATCGTCCCCGTCAACATCGATGCCCAGGGTTTCGCCGCCCCAGGTCCGGACTGTGATGGATGGACCCACCAAACCCAGGGCGTGGCTGATCAGGCCGGCTGCCGCCGCACCCGTGCCGCAGGCCAGGGTCTCGCCTTCCACGCCCCGCTCGTAGGTGCGGATGGTCAGTTCATCCGCGCCTGTGACCTTGGCGAAATTGGCGTTGGTCCCGGCTGGGGAAAAGTGTTCGTGGTAGCGGATGGAGCTGCCAAAGGACTGGACGTCCAGCCCTTCCAGCTCATCACTGAACAGCACCACATGCGGTACGCCCGTGTTCACGGAATGCAGTTCGTATTCCGTGTCGCCCAGGCCCGGCGGCGTACTCACGGGTAGAGTGGTGTTGAGGATGAGGCCAAAGGGCCGGGTTAATTGAACGCGCACCTGGCCGTCATCCAGGAGGCGGGCGCTGATGGGGCCTGCGTCCGTGTGCAAGACGTGCTCGGGTCCGGCCATGCCGAGCTGCACGGCCAGCTTGGCCGCGCAACGCGAGGCATTGCCGCACATCTCGGCGCGGGAGCCGTCAGCATTGAAGAAATGCCAGCGATAGTCCGCGCTGGACCCCTCGGGCGCGGCCTCGAGAAAGATGCAGCCGTCCGCGCCCACGCTGAAGCAGCGGGGGCAGATGGCCCGGGCCAGGTCGGCCATATCAGTGACGGCAATGGCCAGGTCGCGGTTGTCAATGAGCGCGAAGTCATTGCCGCTGCCCTGCATCTTGGTGAAAGCGAGTGTTTGAGATGCTGTCATGAATTACTCGGGATTATTGGGGGAACAGGTCGCTCACAGGTGGAAAACTCGGGATTTCCTCGTACAAGGGAATTATGGTGCAGGAGATGTTCTCGTCCAGGACCATGTTGTCGTTGCCACTGCCCTCGGGCCAGGACAAGAGCTGGACCACGTGCAGGGAGCGGCCCTTGTAAAAGGTCCGGGTCCAGATCAGGGTGCCGGAATCCATGGGATGGCAGCGTGATCCAGGGCCTGCGCCCCCGCCCAGGATAATGTCAAAGGGCAGGTCCTCGTGCAGGAGGAAACGTTCCTCGCCCCATTTTCCCCAGGAACTGATGCCGATGAGCACGTCCACTTGACCGCGCGCCTCCCTGCCTGCGGCGATGACCGCGTCAAGGAGGTAGGGCGGAGCTTCCTGCATTTCCGGGGGGAGCATGGGGAACATCATCAGGCCCACGGTATGGCCGTCATAGGTGTAATATTCGACAATGGGCTCGTCTTCCACGGGCCGGAACAGCTCGGGCAGGAACTCCTCGCCGCTGTGCTCCAGCAGCCAGTCAGCCTCGCGCTGGGTGGGGAACACGCGGGTATACCCCATGAGCTCATAGGCCTTGAGAAACTTGGGCGCGAGATGCACTGCAGTCTGCTGTTCCGATCCCTCGGGACCGAGGAATTCGTTAGCGCCCGCGATAATGAGGGTTTTTTCCCCCAAGGGGTCGTGCTTCAGAAATTCGTTAAGGATGGTGGCCCGCCGGGCCAGCCCGCCGATGGTGGTGCCGCCTCAGGAGGGGCAGGGGCGGTATTCGCCCACTGAATCCGCGCAGTAGACAATAGACAGCACGGCGTCGGCGCTCAAACGATAGGCCGCGTCCTGATGGCTCTCCGTGGCAGGCTGCTCGGTCGCGGCCTCGGTTTGGTTCTGCGCGTGGCATGGAGAAAACGCCAACGCCCAGGCCAGGGCCAGGACCGCAACAAGCGCAAGCACTCGGGGCAAACCGAATATGCTATTCATTGAGGTACTCTTTAAGCTCCTTTCCGGCGCGGAAAAAAGGCAGCCGCTTGGGCTTGACATGCACTGCCTCGCCGGTCTTGGGATTGAGGCCGGTGTACCCGGCGTAATCCTTCATCTTGAAACTGCCGAATCCGCGTATTTCCACGCGATTGCCTTCTCGGAGAGTCTCCTTCATGGCGTCCACGAAAATGTTGACCACGGTGGTGGCCTCGTCCAGGGGGAGGTCGTTCTCTTCGGCCAGGGTCTTGATGAGTTCGCTTTTGTTCATGGCATCCATCCGGTTTGACGTCCAGGCGGCAGGAGCGCCGCTGCTGATAAGAGCAGGGCGTAACTCTGCCAAGAAACGTGGATTTTCGTCAAGAACTAATCGAGGTCCTCGCGAAGCAACGGAGCCAGCACGGGTTTATCCTGCAACTCGGGCAACATGTCGTCGCGCATGGCCTTGAGTTTGCGGGCAATGGCAAAAATGTCTTGGGCAGCGGGTGATTGGGGCGCCATCTTCATGAGCGGGGTTTGGCGGCGTACGGCCTCGGCCACGGTCTTGTCCTGGCGCACGCTGCCCAGGAATGAAACGCCAAAACCCAGAAATTTTTCACAGGCAGCGGACAGACGGGAAAAGGTTTGTTTTTCCTCGGACTTGGATTCCACCATGTTGACCACAACCTGGAAGTCGGTGATGCCGTATTCCGTGTTCAGGACCTTGATCAGGGCGTAGCCGTCCGTGAGGGACGTGGGCTCGGGCGTGACGATCACGACGCGCATCTGGCTCATGGCCGCGAAGTTCATGACCGTGGGGGTGATACCCGCGCCCAGGTCCATGAACAGGAAATCATAAGCGGAAAACGCTGAGGACAGTTTATTGAGAAGCGTGGCGCGCATTTCCTCGTCCAGTTCCACTAATTCGGGCAGGCCGGTGGCAGCGGGGATAAAGTCGAATCCGCCCTTTTCCAGTTGCACGGCCACGTCTCCGGCCTCAGCCCCAGCGTCCAGGATGTCCATGAGGTTCTTGTCCGGAGCGATGCCCAAGAGCACGTCCAGGTTGGCCAAGCCCAGGTCGCAGTCCATGAGCAGCAAGGGGTGGTTGCCCTTGAACATGCAGTAGCCGAGGTTGAGGGCGAAGTTGGTTTTGCCCACGCCGCCCTTGCCGCTCAGGATGGAGACGCTCAGTGTGGTGTTTGGCTTCATCTCGCTGTCCTCTGGTTGGGGCCGTGATTAGGAGTCGCCGGAAAAAAGAAAGCGTTTTTCATCGGAATGGACCATGGTTTGTTTGGGCCGCTTGCCCTTGTCCGGGTCGCGGCTGACCACGATGGTCTGCTTGCCCTTGGCCTTGGCCTGGTACAGGGCTTCGTCCGCCAGAGCGATCAGCTCCAGGGGCGTGACTCTGGTCTTGCCCTTGATGAAACTCAGGCCCGCGGAAAAGGTCACGGAAAAGGGTTCCTGGTCATTGCAGGAAAATCGCACCCGGGAAAAGCCGTCCAAGAGGCGGCGGGTGATGACCTGGGCCTTGTTGGGCCCCGCGCTGGGCAGGAGCAAGGCGAACTCTTCCCCGCCGAGACGCGCGGCCTGGTCGTAGCCCCGCTTGTTGGCCTCCAGGTCCCGGGCCAACTGCTCCAGGACCAGATCCCCGCAGGGGTGGCCGTAAGTGTCGTTGACCTGCTTGAAATCATCCAGGTCAATGATCACCAAGCTGAGATGGAAACCTTCGCGCCGGGCCCGTTTCATCTCCGACTCGAGCACGTGTTCAAAGCCCCTGCGGTTGAGCAGGCCCGTGAGCGGGTCGTGCTCGGTGAGATAGGACAGCTTGTTGATGCGCTCTTGCAAGTGGTTGAGCAAGGGGTAGCTGTCCCCGTCCAGGGGCACGGTGATCCAGCGTGACAGGGCCGGAGCCTTTTCCACCATGCGCTTCCACTGGTCCGCGCTCAGGCCCGGGGCCAAGCGGACCATGACCAGGGTCTCGGTGTTGCCGCGCTTGTCCGCGTCACGGCCGGAACGTTCTTGCTCAGCGAGCAGCCGGGTCAGGTCCTCGATTTCCGTGACCAAGGAGCGCCCGTCAATGGGCGGCGGAGTTTCGGCCTTTTTTCTAGGCATGGAAGTGGAGCAGATAGTTACGCAACAGGGTGTCCAGGTCCCCGTCCAACACGGCGTCCACATTGCCGATTTCCGTGTTGGTCCGGTGGTCTTTGACCAGCCTGTAGGGCTGCAAGGTATAGGTGCGGATTTGGCTGCCCCAGGCAATGGCCTCCTTGTTGGCGTATTGGCTCCTTTTTTCTTCCTCGATTTTTTGCAGTTCCAACTCGTAGAGCCGCGCCTTGAGGATTTTGAGCGCGGTCTCCTTGTTGCGCAATTGGGATTTTTCGTTTTGGCTCTGGACCACTATGCCCGAGGGCAGGTGGGTGATGCGCACGGCCGAGTCCGTGGTGTTCACGCTCTGGCCGCCAGGGCCGCTGGCCCGGAACACGTCGATGCGCAACTCGTCGGGTTTGATCTCGATGGTGATGTCCTGGCCCAGGTCCGGGTATACGCCCACCGAGGCGAATGAGGTGTGGCGGCGTCCCGAGGAGTCAAAGGGCGAGATGCGGATCAAGCGGTGGATGCCGGATTCGCCCTTGAGCAAGCCAAAGACGTTGGTTCCCTTGAGCAGCAGGGTCACGCTCTTGATGCCTGCCTCGTCGGCCTGGAGATAGTCCAGGACTTCCACGTCAAAGCCGTGGGAGTCGGCAAAGCGGCGGTACATGCGCATGAGCATCTCGGCCCAGTCCTGGGACTCGGTGCCGCCTGCGCCAGGGTGGATTTCCAGGATGGCGTCGGCCTTGTCATGGGGCTGGCCCAAGAGCAGGGCGATTTCCGTGTCCTCCAAGGTGGAGGACAGCAGGGATATCTGCTCGTTGAGGCTGTCCAGGACATCGGATGACTGGTCTTCGCCAGCCATCTCCAGCCACTCCTCCAGGTCGGTCTTGGCCTTGAGCAAACCTTCCCACAAGGAGACGTCAGCCTCCAGGCGGCTCTTTTCCTTGAGCACCGGAGTCAGCTTGTCAGGATTGTCCCAGGCCCCGGGTTGCCCCAGTTGATTCTCGATTTCCGTCAGGCGGGTTTTGGAACCGGCCAAGTCAAAGCCGCCTCCAAAGGGAGTCGAATTGTTCCAGCAAAGGGCCGCTTTGGGCCTTGAGATCACTGAATTGCAGCATGGTACGCCTCGTGTGCGGCCCGGTGTCGTCTCGGGCCGGTTGAGAAAACTAGTCCTCCCGGGGATGCTTGAACATGGCGAACACCAGGAACAGCAACACCAATCCGGACAGCACCGGCAGGATGAACCAGTGAATACGGTGAAAGATCGTGGTTTCTTCAATCACCCCGATCTTGGCCGTCAGGGTGGCGGTTTCGCCGTAAGCGCTTTGGGTCAGGATGCGGCCCATGGGGTCGATCACGGTGGATATGCCGGTATTGGTCGCCCTGATCAAGTAACGCTGTTGCTCCACGGCGCGCAGCAAGGAGAGGTGGAAGTGCTGGATCGGGCCTGATGTGGGGCCGAACCAGCCGTCGTTGGAGATGTTGATCAGGATGTCCGCGCCGTCTTCCACTCGTTTTTGCGCCAGGACCGGAAAAATGGATTCATAGCAGATGAGTACGCCCAGGTCCAATTCCTGGTGATTCAAGGGGCGCGTTTTCAGTCCTTGGCCAAAATCTCCAATGGACTGGACCATTTTATCGATGAAGAACAGGACGTCCTTAAAGGGCACGTATTCACCAAAGGGCACGAGGTGCTCTTTGTCGTAAAACGAGGTCAACTCGCCCCGTTCATCCACAAGATAGGCCCGGTTGTACATGATGTAGGGCTGGTCAATGTCGTCGGGATTCACTTCATAGCCCGGCGAGCCTGTGACCAGAACAATGCCCAGTTCCGCAGCCAAGTCGCGCACGGATTGGGCCAAGTCGGTCTCTTCCTGGAGATAGATGGGCAGCGCGGTTTCCGGCCAGACCACCAGGGAGGCAGAGCTTTCAGCCACCACCTCGCGGGTGAGGTCCCTATACAGGTCCACAGTGGAGTTCTGGAATTCGATTTCCCATTTCTGGCTCTGCTCAATGTTGCCCTGGACCAGGGCCACTGTCATGTCCGGTTCGGGCAGCACGGTTTCGGTCAAGCGGTAGTAACCGTAGCCGCCAAGGCTCCCGGCAATGAGCAGTGCGGCCACAAGGGGTTTGAAAAAAGCGTCGCTTCTGACCAGGGCCACGGTAAAAAATCCCACGGACATGGTCATGAGCCCGGCCAAGCCGTAAACGCCCACCAGGGCCGCACCCTGGATGGCCATGGGCCAGATGGCGAAGGCCTCGGGCAGGACCAGCCAGGGAAAACCAGTGAACAGGGTGCCGCGCAAAGCCTCAAGCAGGCCCCACAAGAAGCCGGTAAACAGCCCCATGGTCAGCCAGTTGAGACGGCCCTTGACCAGGCGGATGCCGTAGCAAAACAGGCCGTTGATGATGGCCAGGGGCAGGGCCAGGAGCAGGGGGACCGGCGCGGCCAAAGGCCAAGCTACTCCCCCATAGTTGTGCACGGGCATGGCCACCCAATACAAACACGCCCCGTACACGAACAGGCCGCCCAGGATGCCCAGGCGAAAAGCGCCGCGAGGAGTGTCCGCATCAAGGGCGATGAATATCATGCCCATGGGAAAGAGCAGGGCCAAGGGCGGGCAGTGGTAAATGGGGTTGGCGAACCCGAACCAGGCGCCTGCAACGGAAACCATTATGATGATGTATCTTTTAAGGAAGTTCATCCCGAGTGGTTGTGGTTGGAGTGTGAAAAAAAATCAAGTGGTTTTTTTGGGCGGGGTGATGAGTATGGAACGAACCGTTTTGGCGTCGGCTTCCTTGATCAGGAAGCGGTGGCCTTCCAGGGAAAAGGATTCCTTGGGCGCAGGCACCTTGCCCGCCAGTTCGCAGAGATAGCCGCCAATGGTTTCCACTTGCTCCGACGCCAGGGTCAGGCCGAAACGCTCGGCCACGTCTTCCAGGGGCGTACGGCCCGAGACCAGAACCTCGCCCGAATCCAGGACCTGGATGTCCTCGGGCCGGGGAGTGTCGTATTCATCCTCGATCTCGCCCACGATCTCTTCAAGCACGTCCTCAAAGGTCACCAGTCCCGAGGTCCCGCCGTATTCGTCCAAGGCAATGGCCAAATGGATTTTACGAGAGCGGAATTCCTGGAGCAGGTCCTTGATGTTCTTGGTTTCCGGAATGAAAAAGGGCTTGCGCATCAAGCAGTCCAGGCCTTTTTTTTCGGCCTCGGCAAAAGAGCAGAGCAGGTCCTTGGCGTGCACAATACCCACGATGTTGTCCCGGTTGTCCTTGTAAACGGGAATTCGGGAATGGCCGGAGTCCATGATCAAGCCCACCACATCCTGGACCGAACTGGAAGCCTCCACGCACACAATGTCCGTGCGTGGAATGATGATCTCCTCAACACACTTGCGGCCCAACCGAAGCACGTTAAGCAGCATGGAGACTTCATCGCCTTTGAGTTCACCGTCCTCACTGGCCTCCAGGATGGATTTCTCCACCGGATCTTCGGATTTGGAACTGAACAAACGAGAGAGGAAGGGCAGAAATCTCCCTTCTGATCCTTCGTCCAATCCATTTCCTCCTTGTTGGTGTTGCACAAGTCCGCCCACGAGGCGGTGATTGGCGGGAGAGACGCTCTTCCCGCATGGGTGTCCCATTAAGGGCCGACAGTCATGTCCAGCCCGTTCATGTCATATTGCAGTGCAGCCGTGAGGGGGTTGTATCCCGTGTCTTTGGCCCTTGTCTAGAAAAACAGGGAAAGTCACATAGTTCCGGACTGCGAAACTCAGGGAACATGGCCCGGGTTGCCGTAGTGCAATGTATTACGTAAGTCCGGTTCGGCGGTACAGTTCCAGGTGCCGTTTCATGACCCAGGCGGCCAAGGCCTCCATGCCGTTTTCCTCCACTGGCCGCCATCTCAGGCGGTGCTCTTTTTGTCCAGCCAGTTTGCGGGCCGAGGCCGTGAACTGGAGGCCCACCTCCACATTCTTGGTCTCAAAGTCCTCGTACATGTTCTGGACCCGGCACACAAACCAATAGCGCTTTTTTTTCGCGGTTTCCGGATCATAGAGATCAAGCATGAGCATGAATCGTTTGGCTATGGAAAACGAGACTTTTTTCGCTTTTATTGCCGGATATTTGACAAAAAGGCGGATGCCGCCGCCGGATATGTTTTGGATGACAAGGGGATTGTCGCTTTTTCCTGGCACCAGGGTGAACAGCGGCGGCCCCCAGCTCTTGACCCTGTCCTGGGTTTCCTGGTCCTTGCCGGTTTGGTCCGGCCACAGGCCAAGACCCAGGACGAACTGTTGGGGCGGCTCTACCCGAAGGTGGGCGCGTTTTTGATGCCGCTCCAGCTTGCGGGGAATTTCCACGGTCAAATGGGCGATTTCCGGATCTGTCTTGCGGATGCCAACAATCGTGGTGGAAAAAGCGTAATGCAGATACTGGTCCCGTTTGTACTTGAGCCGGAAAAAGCACTCAATGGGCCTGTCGATCCATGTCTTGCGCACGGAACCCGCCGAAGTCATCTCCAGGATCAAGGACTCGGGAGTCAGGTCCAGGGGGGCAAGGTACGTGGAGCGGCGGGCCCGGTCCGAGGGCAGGAAACGCATTTCCATGGTAGCGCGCTTTTCCACGGCCCGGTCCAGGATGGAGCGAACTTCCTTACGGTTGAGTATCCAGCCCGTGGGGATGTCCCGGACAAGGAGCTTGCGCCGGATAATATTGAACAGGGACACGAACACAAGAGCGACCACCAGGCTGAAAAGCACTAACAGCAGCAGGCGCAGGGTGGTGTCCGACAGGCTGATGGCGTCGAAGCTCTCGTTGATGGTGTCCACAAAGGAGCGGTCCACGGTGCGTTCCTGGACCAGGAAGAGTTGGTCCGAAACAAACCGGGGCAAGGAGAGCAGGTCTTGGATCATGATGTCCACATTGCACGACTTAATGCAAGGCCCATGCCCGGAAACCGGGAAAAGCCCGGTCCAGGACCGGAACCTGTGTATCCTACAAGTTGCCGTCAGGCAATGAGATCCAGTAAAAAATCAGGAAATGTCACATCCCGTCACAAACGGCCCATTTTTTTCAGATGGACCTGCAGACAGGACAAGGCTGCGGGAGTCACCCCGGAAATGCGCGCGGCTTGGCCCAGGGACAGGGGGCGAACAGCCTGAAGCTTCTCAACCACCTCCCGCGAGAGACCGGCAACTTCTTCATAGTCCACATCGTGTCCCAAGGGAAGGCTTTCCATGGACCGGGCCTTGTTCACAAGAGCTTGTTGGCGGTCAAGATAGCCCTGGTATTTGACTTGGGTCTCGGCCTCCAACAACACGTCCGTGGCAAAGGAGTCCAGTTCCGGCCAGAACACGGCCAGTTGCTCAATGCGCAGGACGGGTTGGCGCAATATTTGGCTCAGGGGAACGGCCTTGCCCGGAATGGCCGCGCCGAGATTAGCGAGTGTATCCCGGGTAGGCGCGTCAGGCTTGATGCGCATTTCATCCAAACCGTTCAGGATGTGTTCTATGTCGGTCTGGCGCTGGGTAAAGGACGCCCACTGGTCATCGCCAACCAAACCGAGGTCCCGGCCCAGGGGGGTAAGGCGCTGCTCCGCGTTGTCCTCGCGCAGCAGCAGCCGGTGTTCGGCGCGGGAGGTGAACATGCGGTACGGCTCTTCCGTGCCCTTGGTGACCAAGTCGTCCACAAGCACGGCCATGTAGGCTTGGTCCCGGCCCGGCAGGAACGGCGGCAAGCCCCGCTGGGAACAAAAGGCATTGAACGCGGCCCACAACCCCTGGGCCGCGGCCTCTTCATAGCCGGAAGTGCCGTTGATCTGGCCGGCCAGGTACAGGCCGCTCACCGCCTTGGTCTCCAGGGTGGGCTGGAGTTGGGTGGGAAAGGCGAAGTCATACTCAATAGCGTAGCCCGGCCGCACGATTTGCGCGTTTTCCAGACCGGGAATTGCCGCGAGCATGGCCTTTTGCACATCAAGGGGCAAACTCGTGGGAATGCCGTTGGGATAGACCTCGGGACTTTCCAGGCCCTCGGGCTCCACAAATATCTGGTGGCGGTCCTTGTGCGGGAAGCGGGCCACCTTGTCCTCGATGGACGGGCAGTAGCGCGCGCCCGTGCCCTCGATAACCCCTGTGAACATGGGTGAGCGGTTGAAGCCCGAGCGGATGGCCTCGTGGGCCGCTGCATTGGTCCAGGTGATGTGGCAGGGGACTTGATTGAGCCGCGCCCCGCCCGAGCGGCGGGAAAAGGGCTGGGGCGGGTCGTCGCCGGGCTGCTCCTCCATGACGGAATAATCAATGGAATCCTTGAGCAGCCGGGGCGTGGTGCCGGTCTTGAGGCGGCCCAACTTGATGCCCGCGTCCTCAAGGCTTTGGGACAAGGTGGCTGAAGGCGGGTCACCCAAGCGGCCGCCTGGAAAGTTGGTCAGGCCCACGTGGATCAGGCCGCGCATGAAGGTGCCCGTGGTCAGGAGCACGGCCTTGGCCAGGAATTCCTCGCCCATGGTGGTGGCCAGGCCCGTGACGCGTTGCTCCTGGCCTTGGCGCTCAAAGAGCAGAGACGCTGCCGTGCCTTGGCGTATCCACAGCTTGTCTTGGGAGAATATGTCGCGCCGGACCACGCGCAGGTACTGGTCCCTGTCGATTTGTGCGCGGGAGGCGCGTACAGCAGGACCCTTGCGCGTGTTCAGGATGCGGAACTGGATGGCGGCCTGGTCGGCCCAGATGCCCATGTACCCGCCCAGGGCATCGATTTCCTTGACCATGTGCCCCTTGGCCAGGCCGCCAATGGCCGGATTGCAGGACAAGTGGCCGATGCGGTCCACATTGATGGTCAGGAGCAGGGTGGCTAGGCCCAGGCCGCTTGCGGCCATGGCCGCCTCACACCCCGCATGCCCGGCCCCGACCACGATGAGGTCGAGGGTGTGGGGCAGGGGAGGCTTGTGCATGGGAATCCCTGGAGGGCGTGAAGCAGCTACTCGGCCAGCAGCATGTGGGCCAACACCTTGGCGTCGCCGATCTGGGTGGAGATGAGCGAGCTTTCATTGGGCTGGTGCGCGTTATGAACGCATGTGGCCCACACGGCCGTGGGGTAGCCCCGCTTGCGCAGGAACGCGGCCACGGTTCCGCCGCCCACGCCCGCGGGCTTGGCTTCCACATTATAGACCGCCTTGATGCCCTTGGCCAAGCGGGTGACCACCTCGCTGTCCGGCGCGGTGTTGGGCGCGGCTTCTCCGCGCTGCACAATGTCGTATTCCACGCGCACGTTGTATTCAGTTTCAATGGCCTCGCCCATGGCCTTGACCTCGGCCAGGACCGCGTCCAGGTCATAGTCGGCCAGCACGCGGCAGTCCACGTAGAAGACGTCCAGGCCCGGAATGGTGTTCACATTGGGCACGTTGGCCTCCTTTTTGGTGGGCTCGAACGTGGAAGTGGGCGGGTCGAAGAGCTCGTCCTGTTGGTTGAATTTAGCGTACAGTTCACGTAGTTTGACCACGAACGCCGAGGCCGCGACCAGGGAATTGACGCCTTGGCCCGGGGTGGAGGCGTGGCATTGCTTGCCCTTGACGCTGACCTTGAGCCACAGCATCTGCTTTTCTGCGATTTCCACCAGGGAGGAGTCCGCGACCCCAAAGTCCGGGACCACGATGATGTCGTCCTTGCTGAACAGGTCGGCGCGGTGTGCCACCACATAGTCAAGGCCGTAGAGACTGGCGGTTTCCTCGTCCGCCACCATGAGTGCGCCGTAGTTGATGGGCGGGGTGATGTTCAGGTCCAGCAGGGCCTGGGCAACGAGCAAGCCCGAGACAATGCCCTGGTGGTTGTCCTCCACGCCCCTGCCGTACATGACGTCGTCCTCGACGCGCAGGGTCCAGGGGTCGCTGTCCCAAAGCTCCAGGTCGCCCGAGGGCACAACGTCCGTATGGGCGATGACCCACAAGGTGCGGCTGGTGTCCTTGCCCGGGATGATCCCGGCGATGTTGGGGCGAAAGCCCGCGCTAACCCTGGTGTCCGGGGCGTCGATATTTTCCAGGCGGGGAAAGCCCATGTCTTGCATACGACCCTTGAGCCATTCAGCCTTGGCCTGTTCGCCGTCACCGTCATTGTCCGGGCCCAGGGCCGGGATGGCCACCAGGTGTTTCTGCAGGTCAATGACGAGGTCGCGTTGCTTGTCCAAAAAGGCAAAGACCTGGTCCACGGGCAATACTCCTTGATGCGGGTTCACAACTGAATGGGGCTACATCACAAAGAGAAAACGATAGCCCGAATCATCTCGGGAGCCAAGGGCGGGAGAAGGAAAAAAACAGAAAAAGCAGCGGATCCCCGCGAGGAATCCGCTGCTGGAAAGACAACGATTGAAAAAGATCTACCGTCCGCGGGCCGCGCGCTTGGAAGCCTTGAGGGGGTTGATCTTGACCTTGCCGCCCTCGCCCAAGGTGGCCTTGACGTGGGTGGCGAAGTTGCAGGCTCCCAACTTCCACTTCATCTCAGGGGAAGGGTAGCTGCCGCAAAATTTTTCGCCCTCGAATTCTTTGATACGTTCACAGCCGTCGCAGTTTTCCACCACGGGCTGGATGGTCACGCCGTTGAACACGACGCCTTCCGGAGTTTTTTCCGCCCCTGCCCAGGCGGTAGCAGTCTTGGCGCTCATATTGGAACCTCCTGTCCCCAAGGGGACCTTGTTTTCGAAAACAAGGCAGATTATCCATATTATGGGTGTTGTCAAGTTTTCTTTTTAAGGAGAATTCTTGAAACAGACCTGGGAATCCTTTTCTGACGCGGGCTGTGTCGGCAATTGCCAAAGGCCATTTTGACAATTCAGGCCAATCCGGCTATCGAAGTCACGCAACTATTGGGCATGCCGTCCGGAAGTATACGGGTGGCCCTTTACTTTACATGACAAGCGACGTGCAACCGCCCCTGGCCGTGACAAGGAGACGAGCATGGATTTGCGTAACGTGATTCGCGATATCAAGGATTATCCCAAGGAAGGTATTGTATTTTTTGACATTGCTCCTTTGCTGGGGAACCCGGACGCCTTGCGGTTTTCCATTGACGCCCTGGCCGAGCGCTTCAAGGATTGCGGCGCCACCAAGATCGTGGCTGCCGAGGCGCGTGGTTTCATCTTTGGCGCGCCCCTGGCCTACAAGATGGGCATTGGCTTTGTGCCTGTGCGCAAGCCAGGAAAATTGCCCTATGAAACCACCAGCGTGACCTATGACCTGGAATACGGCACCGATACCCTGGAGATGCATGTGGACGCCGTGGACAAGGGCGAAAAGGTGCTGGTCATCGATGATTTACTGGCCACGGGCGGCACTGTGGGCGGCATGCTCGAACTGGTGAATAACGCGGGCGCTGATATCGTTGGCGTGGGTTTTGTCATTGAACTCGGCTTTTTGGATGGCGCGGACAAGCTGCAGGGCATTCCCCACGAGTGTTTGCTGACCATTGATTAATTTCCCGGCGAGTGTTTCAGCCGGAAGAGAGTACCAAGAGGAAACAACCATGGTGAAGATCGGCATTATCGGCGGCAGCGGCCTGGACGATCCGGATATCCTGCAAAATCCCAGCGACAAGCTGGTGGACAGCGTCTGGGGCAAACCGTCCTCCGCGCTCAAGCTCGGGACTATCGCGGGCAAGGACGTGATCCTCATCGCCCGGCACGGCAGGGAACACACCATCCCGCCCACCCAGGTCAACTACCGGGCCAATATCCAGGCGCTCAAGGACGAGGGCTGTACCCACATCCTGGCCTCCACGGCCGTGGGCTCCCTGCGCGAGGAGATCGACCGGGGCCACTTGGTGATCCTGGATCAGTTCATCGACTTCACCCGGCACCGGGCCGTGACCTTTCACGAGTCCTTTGAACCCCATGCCCCGGCTCACCAGCCCATGGCCGATCCCTTTGACGAGAACCTGCGCTCGCTCATGATCGCCCAGTGCAAGGAGTTGGGGTTCACGTCCCATGACAAGGGCACCGTGGTGACCATCGAAGGCCCGCGTTTTTCCACCCGCGCCGAATCGCATATGTTCCGGGGCTGGGGCGCGGATGTGATCAACATGTCCATTGCCCCGGAATGCGCCCTGGCCAACGAGGCCGGTATTCCCTACGCCGCGGTGGCCATGTCCACGGACTACGACTGCTGGAAGACCGATGAGGAGCCCGTGACCTGGGAAGAAATCCTGCGTATCTTCAAGGAGAACGCGGACAAGGTCACCAGCCTGCTCATCAAGACCATTGAGAATATCCAGGCCTAAACGGTTCCTGGACGTATTTATGCGGCCCTGTCCCTTGCGGGCGGGGCCGTTTGTCATGGAGATTGCCGGTTGACACGGTCCAGGGGTTGGGGATAACTAACTCGGTTCGGTTATGTGGTGAAGGCTGCGCCCTGCGTCCTGAAAGGTTCGCGTTGGAGCGTATGCCCCAGTAGACAACCCCGCCTTGATTCGCGACCGCGATCCTCGGCTGTGTTTCCCCGGTGAAGAGATGGAGTCCGCCTTGCAGGTCAAACCCCTGAGCCCCTTTTTCCACGATTTTATTGTCGAGCGGGACAAGGAATGGTGCATTAACTGCGAAGTATGCATCCGCCAGTGCTCCTATGGGGTGCACTTCTGGGACAAGGCCGAGGAGTTCGTGATCCACGACTCCTCCAAGTGCGTGGGCTGCCACCGCTGCGCGGCCATGTGCCCCACCAAGTGTTTGACCATCCGCACCAATCCCATGGAGTTCCGGCCCAATGCCTATTGGACCGGTGCGGACATCAAGAACCTCTATAAACAAAGCGACACGGGCGGAGTGCTGCTCTCGGGTATGGGCACGCCCCTGCAAAAGCGCATCTATTGGGACCATTTACTTCTCGACGCC
Source organism: Desulfovibrio sp. (assembly GCA_004796465.1). Lineage (GTDB taxonomy): Bacteria > Desulfobacterota > Desulfovibrionia > Desulfovibrionales > Desulfovibrionaceae > MADRE1. The sequence continues at coordinate 2,117 of QZKZ01000375.1, read as the reverse complement.
AGCCAGGTCACCAACCCCTCCATTGATCCCTTGCGCGAGCCCATGGAAACGCGCACCTTTTTGGGGGCCAAGCCCGACCAGCTGGAATTCGAGGAAACCCCGGACGGCCCGCGCCTCAAAACCGAGATCAAACCCCAGCTTACCCTGGAATTTCCCATCATGTTCGGGGCCATGTCCTTTGGGGCCATTAACCTGAACTTGCATACCGCCATGGCCAAGGCCTCGGCAGAGACCGGGGTCATGTGGAACACGGGTGAGGGCGGCCTGCACGCCAGCCTGTATGAATATGGTCCGCACACCATCACCCAGGTGGCATCGGGCCGCTTCGGCGTGCATCGCGACTACCTCAACGCGGGCGCTGCCGTGGAGATCAAGGTGGGCCAAGGGGCCAAGCCCGGCATTGGCGGCCACTTGCCCGGCGAAAAGATCGACGTGGAGGTCTCGCGCACGCGCATGGTGCCCGAGGGCTCGGACGCCATTTCCCCGGCTCCGCACCACGATATTTATTCCATCGAGGATTTGCTCCAGCTTATTTATGCCTTGAAGGAAGCCACTGAGTACCGCATGCCGGTTTCCGTGAAAATCGCGGCTGTGCACAACGCTCCGGCAATCGCCTCGGGCGTGGTCCGGGCCGGGGCGGACCTGGTCTGCTTGGACGGCTTTCGTGGCGGCACGGGCGCGGCCCCGACCATGATCCGCGACAACGTGGGCATTCCCCTGGAGCTGGCCCTGGCCGCCGTGGACCAGCGACTCAGGGACGAGGGCATCCGCAACCACGCCTCGCTCATCGCCTCGGGCGGCATCCGCAACAGCGCGGACGTGGTCAAGGCCATTGCCCTGGGCGCGGACGCCGTGTACATCGGCACGGCCGCGCTCATCGCCGTGGGCTGCACCATGTGCGGCCGCTGCTATACGGGCAAATGTCCCTGGGGCATCGCCACCAACCAGGCCAGCCTCAAGAAGCGCCAGAATCCCGACCAGGCCGCGGCGCGCATGGCCAACCTGGTCCGGGCCTGGGGCCACGAGATCCAGGAGATGCTCGGCGGCATGGGCCTCAACGCCATCGAGTCCCTGCGCGGCAACCGGGACAAGCTGCGCGGCGTGAACCTCGGTCAGTCCGAACTGGACATCCTCGGCGTCAAACACGCGGGCAGGTAATAGTCATGACCATGCCAAGGGTTAACGAATATTTTCAAGCCGCAGGGAGGCTCAGTCATGATCCAGCCTGAGCGGTATTGGGATTTTGAAAAGGATATTTCGGGCTGCGGCGTGTTCGGCGTGATCAACCGCAAGCAGGATCTTATTCCCGGCACCATGCCCATTGACGCCATCTGCACCATGCACGACCGGGGCAACGGCCTGGGCGGCGGGTTCGCGGCCTACGGCATCTATCCCGAGCACCGGGATGAATACGCCCTGCACCTCATGTGCGACGACACCACTGCCCTGGACCACGCGGAAAAACTCATTGCCTACTACTTTGATGTGTCCGAGGCCGAGCCCATTCCCACGCGCAAGACCCTGGCCGTGAAAGATGCTCCTGTATTGTGGCGCTTCTTTGTCGTGCCTCGGCAAGAGCGTCCGGAATGGCGTTCCGTGAGCGAGGAAGACTACATCGTCAACGTGGTCATGCGCATTAACACCCGGGTGCCCGGCGCGTTCATGAGTTCCTGTGGCAAGAACATGGGCGCGTTCAAGGGCGTGGGTTTTCCCGAGGACATGGCCGAGTTCTACCGCTTGGAAGAATATTCCGCCTACATGTGGACCGCGCACAACCGTTTTCCCACCAATACGCCGGGCTGGTGGGGCGGCGCGCACCCCTTCACCTTGCTGGACCTGGCCATTGTGCACAACGGGGAAATCTCCTCCTACGGCATCAACCGCCGCTACCTGTGCCAGCACGACTACGAATGCACGCTCATGACCGATACCGAGGTGGTGGCCTACCTCTGGGACATGCTCACCCGTCGGCATGGTTTGTCGAAGCGCATGGCCTCGTGGGTGTTTGCCCCGCCGTTCTGGGACGAAGTGGACCGCATGGACCCGGAAGACCGGCGCGCCTTTGAGGCCCTGCGCATGGTTTACGGCCAGGGCATGCTCAACGGCCCCTTCGCCAT
>QZKZ01000002.1 GCA_004796465.1 Desulfovibrio sp. | reverse complement strand
GGATATATAAGGGCCCTAATATTAATGCTGCAGTTAAAAGCGTAGTGATCACTGTTCCAATGGTCAGCATTATTATGAGAGAGTATGTTTTTCTTTTTGTAAAACGTATGTCAGAGTAGTAATCCATGTTGCTTTCCTTGTTGGGGGGCAGGTAATATGAGATTATTTGTCCCATGAGTCCTTTGCTGAAGGCTCAATATAGTTCATTATTTCTCCACAAGTCCGATGAAAGGACACAGGAAGTTTCAGCCCATGATCTCCACCAACGGCTGCCCAGGCAGAAGCGGCGGCATGGGGCAGCCCAAGCTGTCCGCGATCACGCGCAGGAATTCGCCCTGGTTCACGGTGACTTCGCCGTCCGCGCTGATGATCTTGGCGCAGGCGGTGAGCAGGGTGCGCTTGTGCTCGGGCGTGAGGCCCGCCAAGGTGTCCAGGACCGCGCCAATGGAATGCATGGCCTCTTGCTTGGACAAACAGGGCGCGGCAATGGCCATCTCCTTCATGCCAAGGGAAAAGGCTTGTTCAGCCGCTTCCTGGCCGGTGCGGCCCATGTGCGCCACCAGGGACAGCACCTGCACGCACTCCTCGGGTGCTTGGCTGAAATCAAGGGTTTCCTCGGGCATGGCGGTTGCCTCGGGCTCGAAATGGGGCGACAAGTGGCGGTCCACCACACGCATGAGCGCCCACTCCATAAGGTCAATGCGCTTGTCCCCGGCAATGAGGCCCTGCATGGCGCGCATAAAGGCGTCGTATTCCTCGCGGGACATTTCCCGCAGGGCAGGGATGCACAGGTCAATGAGCGGCAGCCGCGCCCTGGGGTCGAGCCCGCGCAAACTTTCCAGCATGTCCAGGCACTCGTCGTGGCAAGGCAGGTCAGTGAGCTCCAGGAGCAAGTCGCTCAGATCCCGAGTCTGCTTGGGATCATGCTGGATGAGCAGGGCCAGGATCACGGCCTTGGCCAAGGCTGGCTGCCGCGCACCGTCCCTGACCTTGCGTGGGATGGATGCGATGAGTTCGCGGGCATGGGCCAGGTAGGCCTGGTGCATGGCGCCGGGGGGCTGGTCCGGAGAGGCTTGGCCGGGTCCGGCAAACCCCGCGCTCAGGCCGCCCATCTCAGCCACTGCTTGGCTGGCCACCTTGTCCCGCGTGGCTTGGGTAATCTCGGCATATTCTTGTTGCCACAGGGGATCGAGGCGCAGGATGCGTTTTTCCAAGGGCGGGTGCATGGCCAGCAATCTGTCGAGCAGTGTGGTCACGCCGCGGTTGAAAAACATGTGGTTGACTTGGTGGGCTTGCGGGCTCCAGATCAGGGAACCCTCCGAGTAGCCGCCGATCTTTTTCAGGGCTCCGGATATTCCGTCGGGATTTCGGGTGTATTGCACGGCAGCGGCATCAGCCAGGTATTCGCGCTGGCGGCACACCGCAGCCTTGATCAGATTGCCGAAAAATGCGCCGCCGTAGCCCACCAAACACAGGAAAGCGCCCAGGGCCAGGCCCGGTGCGAATGCTTTTCTCCGGAAAAAGAAACCTGTGGAGCGTGGCGCGGAAATGCGGAAAAGCGTCACTCCGGCCAGCCCAAAGAGCATGATGCCGAAGACCAGCCCTATGAGCCGCATGTTGATGCGCATGTCGCCGTTGAGGATATGGCTGAACTCATGGCCAACCACGCCTTGCAGTTCGTCCCGGTTGAGAAGCTCCAGGGTTCCTTTGGTCACCCCCACAGCTGCGGAACTGGTGTGGAACCCCGCGGCAAAAGCATTGATCCCCTCTTCCTTTTCCAGAAAAAACACCAGGGGCACGGGTAGCCCAGAAGCAATGGCCATTTCCTCCACAACATTGACCAGCCTGCGCTGTAGCGGATCCACGGTCCTTGGGGGGACAAGGGCTCCTCCCAGTTGTTCGGCCACGGCCTGGCCGCCGCCCTGGCGCAGGCTTCGCGTTTTACTCCATGTGGATAAGAGCACTACTGCTCCGGCCAGCGCAGCCCCGGCGCCCAAAACCATGATAAAGTGCTTTCCCAAAAAGGAAGCGCCTTGATACCCGAAATTGACAAAGGGCATGAGAAACAGCATTCCCAGCGCCAATACCCCGGCAATGGAACCCACCACGGCCAGCATGCCCAGGATAAAAAACACCACCAGGACCACGGTGTTGCGCTTGCTGGCCCGTTGCTGCTCAAAAAATTCCATACCGCCCTCGTGTTGGCGAAATTGTTGCCTTTCCCGTGACTTGCGCGTTAGACTCCGCAGGGAAACGTAGCCAAAAAAAACAGGGAAAGCAAAGAACCGATCATGAAAACCGGCATTCTGCTCGCAGCCTTCGGGTCAAGCGAACCCACTGCCCACCGCGAACTCACGGCCTTCGAGGCTACTGTGCGCGAGGCTTTCCCCACTCTTCCCATCCGCTGGGCCTTTACGTCCAACATTATCCGTCATCGCCTGGCCGATGAAGGCAAAAAGACCGATTCCGTGCGCAAGGCGCTTCTGCGCATGTGGCACGAGAAGTTCACCCATATCGCGGTGCAGTCCCTGCATGTGGTGCCGGGCAAGGAGTATACCGACCTGGCCCGGGAAGTGACCCATCCCGGCCCGGACAACGAGGCCTTTACCCGGGTTACCTTGGGCGCGCCCCTGCTCAACACGGATCAAGATGTGGAAAAGGTGGCTGACGCCATCATCGCCCATCTCCCGGAACAACGGGCAGCCCTTGAGACCGTGATCCTCATGGGCCACGGAACCTGGCACAGCGGGGATTCCCGCTATGCGCCCCTGGCCTCGGCAGTTGCGCGGCGCGACCCCAACATCCTGCTGGCCACCATGAACGGCGCGCGCACCATCCACCACGTGCTTGAGGAGTTCGCAGCTGACCCGCCCGCCAAGGTCTGGCTCGTACCACTCATGGCCGTGGCCGGGGCTCACGCCATTCAGGACATGGCCGGAGATGATCCGGAGTCGTGGAAATCCCTGCTCGCCAGCGCGGGCATCAGTTGCGACCCCGTGCTCAAAGGCGTGGCAGGCTATCCAGGCTTTGCCGAGATTTGGATCGAACATCTGCGCCGGGCTCTGGACGAATTGGCCTAGATACTTCCGAAGTACTTCCATGAAGTTTTGGTTGGCCGTTGGGCAGGCTGACTTTGGTTCGCTGCGAGCGCGGTTGCCGCCGGCGCGAATCGTGCGGTTG
>QZKZ01000049.1 GCA_004796465.1 Desulfovibrio sp. | reverse complement strand
GTGCTGTCCACGGACGCCACCGTGGCGTGGTGGTTGGGGCACAACGGGTGTTCGGGAGGGCCGTTTACCACGGCGCTCCCCAACCGGGCACGCTTTGACGGCGCAACAGCGGAAATCGACGCTTACCTTGATTGCGCGGGAGGCGCGGAGGTCATACTGTACCGCATCGTTGGCGGCGGCCATGCCTGGCCGGGCACCAGCCGCGCCCGAGCCAGGATGCTCGTGGGCAACACCTGCCGGGACTTCTCCGGTGTTGAGGCTGTGTTTGATTTCTTTTCACGTCACAGGCTGGAATAGATGGCCTCTTCCCGGTTCATGCAGGGAGCGGTCACCACACGGTTTCATGGGACAGGGGCGCAAGGTCCCAACGGCTGCCGAAGACGTGCAGGGTCGTGGTTGCCCGGCCCTGGTCGTCAACCAAAGGACCGCCCGCATGCGTCCATCCCAAGAGCCCTCCGCGCAGGTTGACCACCTCAACGCCCTGCCCGTCCAGTTCCTCGGCAAATTCGCCACTGCGGTAACTGATGGTGCAGTACGCGATCACGGTTTGGCTGCTGTAACTCGCGGGATCGGCCAGAAACTCGTTGGCGGAGATGGCCCCGGGGATGATCGACACGGCTCGCTCCTCCTCGGGCCGCACGTCAACGAAGACCCGCTCGGATTCGTCCAAGGCCAAGGCATCCTCGGGGCTGATGTCCCGGACCCCGGGGAAATCCTCGCTGTACTCGTCGTACATGGCAAAGACCTTGTCCTTCCTGGCCGCGTCATCCAGCTCTTCCTGTGAGCAGGAAGCCACGGCAGGCGCGAGCAGCACGGCCATTACCAGGAACAGCAAGGCTTTGTCCCAACAATACTGCGTGCGCATGTTACTCTCCCCCATAGTCAGCCTTGATCCATAGGGCCGTCAGATCGTCCCTGAATTCCGGTTCTCCCTCGGTCTCGGCCCCAAGGCGGTCCATGATCGACGCCGGGAAGGTTCCACCCTGTTCCATGGCCTCTATAGCCAGGTCCCAAAACCTATCCAGCCCCAACTGACGACCCGGTATTACATCCCATTCGAAAAAGCCGTCTGTGAACAAAAACAGCTCGGTCCTGTCCTCAAAGGGGGCCTCTTTAATCTCGAACTCCATGGGGAAAAAGCCAAGCAAGGGGTGGCCCGCGTGCAGGGCTTCGGGCCGCCTGCCCAAGCGCATGAGCAGGCCCGGACAATGCCCCGCATTGATGTAATGTATCCGCCTGCGGGAACGGTTGAGGTCGGCGGCGAACACGGTCAAGGAGTCGAGGTCCTTGCCCACGATGCTGATGAGCTGTTCATTGACCAGGCCCAAGGTCTTGTCCAGGGGCAGTGATTGCCGCAAGCTCATCTGGAACAGGGTGCGGATAATACCCATGAGGAACGCAGCCCTGGCGCCGTGGCCCGACACGTCGGCCACCACGATCCGCACCACCTCCTCGTCATAGTCCAAAGAAAAAATATCAAAATAATCGCCGCTGGCTTGGCCCGAGGGGCGATACAAGCTCTTGACCACCAAGCCTTTAGGCGCGGCGTCCAGAGAAGGCAGCAACTGGGATTGGAGGCTGGCCAACATGGCGATTTCCTGGGCCATTTGGCCGTGGGCCTCGCGCAACTCCTCGTTGAGGTTTTCCAGGCTCGTATTCAGGGACCGCAGTTTTTCACTGCGTTCGTGCCGCAGCCGGGCCAACGTGCTCAGCATGTTCTGGACCGAGACAATGCCCGCTACCCCTTCCTGGTCCAAAACGATCACGTGGTCATGGACCTTTTCGGGTTCCCGGGCCATGGCCAGGCCTGCAGCCTCCTCCAGGGGCATGTCCGCATCCAGGGCCAGAAAGTCGTCGTCCATGAGCAAATCCACGGTCTTGGCCCAATACAAGGACACCCCGTACTTACCGCTCAGGGCACGGTCCAGGTGCAAGCTCATGATCAGGCCTGCGGGCTTGCCCTGGTCCGTGACCACTACGGAACTGACCGGGCCATGCCCTCCCAGCATCTCCTTGACCTTGCCCACTGTCTCATACCGCTCGGCCAAAAACGCCTTTTCCACAAGCCGTCCAAGGGGCACGGTCTCATCGGAGCCGCCGTCCCCGCACAAGTACGGTTCTGAGCCTTGGAGGCCGGGAGTATCGGGAAAATCCCCATGCTTGGCCATGCGCCCCAAATTACAGGCATCCCTCGTCAATGTCCATGCAGGGGAGCGCGTCTCCCATGCCACGGGCGTTAGCGCCCAGCACCTTTACTGTACGCTTGCCATACTGCCGTTCCCCTGACAGTTTTTTTCATTGATAAAACTTTTCCATGTGTCCGTCCTCATCCCCAAGAGAAGCCATTGCTGTTCGGCTTTACCTTAACGCTCTTTGTCACAAAACTGTAACACGCTACAGATACAGACGACTATTCCTGCCGATCCTCCTCATACTCCACTTCATCTCAAGGAGACCCCAAACCATGACACGTGCTTTCCAACATATTCTCTGTTCACTGCTGGCCGCCATGCTGATGATCGCGGCAAGCGCTTCCATTACACCGGCCTCGGCCCAGGATCCCGCTGCTGAAGCGCAGGCAATCGACGCTGCGCAAACTCCGGGCAACATCATGTTCATCCTCGACGCCTCGGGCTCCATGTGGGGCCAAGTGGGCGGCCGCACCAAGATCGAAATCGCCCGGGAATCCCTGGCCAAGGTCATTGAGTCCCTGCCCGCAGGCATCAACGTGGGCCTCACCGCCTACGGCCACAACCGGGAAGGCGACTGCAGCGACGTGGAAGAGTTGGTGCCTTTGGGCCCCTTGGACAAGGAAGGGCTCATTGCCATCATCAATTCCATCAATCCCAAGGGCAAGACGCCCATTACCCATTCCGTGCAGATCACGGCCCAGGCCCTGCGCCACCTGGAAACCCCCACCACCATCCTCCTGGTTTCCGACGGCAAGGAAACTTGCGAGGGCGACCCCTGCGCCCTGGTTGCAGAACTCAGAGCCTCGGGCATCAACTTCATCGTGGATGTCATTGGATTCGACGTGACCGATGAAGAGCGCGCCCAGCTCGAATGCATTGCCGAGGCGGGCGGAGGCACCTACTACTCGGCCAACACGGTGGATGAATTCCTCAACGCGGCTATGCAGTCCGTGGACCGGCCCGAACTGAGCGGCGGCCGCCTGCACCTTACCACCCTGCGCAACGGCCAGGAGATCGAGACCTTTGTGGAGATCCTGGACATGGACGGCAACCGCCTGGACTATGACTTCACCACCCCAGGGCTGGGCCGGACCTTCAGGCTGGTGCCCGGCGACTACCAGATCGTGGTCACGGACAAGAACACCGTGGGCGAGCCCTCGGTGACCCTGACCCTGACCATGGAAGGCCAGGACATTGAAAAGGTCGTGGACTTCACAGCGGGCACCATCCGCATCCCCACGACCCGCAACGGCGAACCCAGGGAGTGCACGGTGAAAGTGTATGCCCTGGAAACGCACGAGGAACTGGCCTACACCTTCAGCGACAGCCCCGACCGGGTCGCCGTTGTGCACATCCCGGCCGGCACTTATGATGTGGAGGTCACGGACAACCGTTTACCGGGATCACCTGTAGTTGAACTGCCGGGCGTGACCGTGACTGCGGGCGAGACCGTGGAATACCCCGTGGACTTCGCCACGGGCAACCTGTCCGTGACCGTAACCCGCAATGGCCAGCCCATCTCGGCCGATGCCCGCATCCAGCCCGTGGGAAGCCCCAGCCTGATCGCGGTTGAGCACCCTTCCCCCAGCGAGCCCGCCCGTTTTGAGCTTTTAGCCGGTGACTACACCCTGGTGATCCAAGACACCGAGGCAGGATCCCACATCCCCTTGCTGGAACAAACCATCACCATCGACCCCCAGGGCAACCACGAACTCACTGTGGAATCCAACTTGGGCGTGCTTGATGTGTCCGTTTACAGGAACGAAATGCCCTTTGAAGCCGAGGTCATCGTGTATGTGCCGGGTTCGGACGGCAACTTCCTGACCACGGCCACGGCATATGACGGCAGGGCCGAGATCTTGCTCGCGCCCGGCACCTACAAGGTCGAGGTGGTGGATTACAACAGCGAGGAGTACCCCTACCCCTCCTACATCACAGAGATACCGATCATGCAGGGCAGGACATCGGAAATCGGCGCGTACTTCTAGCCTGCCGCCTACTCACAACACCAAGGCCCGGGGGTTTTCCTCCGGGCCTTTTTTCTGTCCTTTGGGCTTCGGCGCAAGTTGGTATGATTCCGGCTTGCCCGTAGTTATTGCCCCGAAGAGCAAACCACCCGCAGCATCTCGTTGCCGCCGCGCTGGAATTCGTAGTCCGTACCCACCACGAAAACTTCATGCCCCCTTGTGCGCAAGACGTCTTGGACAGCCCCTAGATGCGGCGAGGGCGAACCATCCAGTTCCAGCAGGGGAAATATCCTGACCTCGCGCGCCACCCGGCACATCTGGGTGACGGCCCGCACGTGAAACTCCAGTGGCAGCTTGCGGCCATAGAGAAACAACAAATGGGAACACAGGGCCAAGTCAAAACTCCGGTCCTTGAGGGGCAAATCCGGCAATTCCGCGCACAAGTAGCGCCCTTGGCCGCCAGAGGACCGGTAGTCCCGAAGAAAACGCTGCATGGCTTGCATGCGCACCCGGCCCAAGGCCTCCACCGAGGGGATGCTGTCCCAGACAAAAGCCCGGGCATTGTCCCGCGCCTGGTGAAGGACAGTAGAGAAGGTTTCAGCGATCCTGTCTTCAATGTTGGTGGCGCGGAAACCGTACAAGGGATCCACGGACAGCACTTGGCCGCCCTGGCCAGTAAGCTCGGCGTTGAACGAGGCCGGACCGTCGCCGCAGCCCAGGATGCGGCTTTTCAAGTCCTGGGTGGTGAGGCGGAACATGTCCCGGTACTCGGCCAAGGACCTGCCCCAGGGAACTATGCTGTCAAGGGTGAAGGCCATGGGCTTCATTTACCTCTACTTGGCTCCCGGCCCTTCATCCACTTCCCCGTAGGCTTGAGCCGGAACCAAGGTTTCCGGCAAGCCCTGCCTGGCCTGCTTACGGGCAAGGTAGCAGAGGTGGCAAGCGTCCACATATTCGTTCTCCCCGGCCAGCCCCAACTCTTGGCCCAACCGCGCAGGACCACCCTCAAGCAGAGGCCCGCATACTGGGTGCGACACAGGATCATACTTTGCCGCGATCTCTTTAAGCGGAGCGCGCCATACATTTCCAATGGTGATCCCCTGGCAGAGTTGTACGTTGCCCGCCGCGTCAATGTGTACCCGTGAAGGCGATTCAAAATCCTCGCTTGGGCATTCCGTGAACTCTTCCCAGGGCCTGCCCGGCAGTCCAGGCGCAAGCTTTTCCACGGCCCTGCCGCGAAAGCGCACGTCACCGCCCACCACTGGCTTGCCTTTTTCACCTGGCGCGGCTGGTGCCGACACAAGCTCGGGCGGGTCAATACTGATAGTGTAGGCCTGCATACCCATATTCCGGGCAGCGGCGGCAGCCACGGCTCCGGGCGAAGGTTGGACGTCGCCGTGGTGATAGGCGTCATCGCTCACTGCAAGGCACCCCAGTCCTGCCCCTTGCAAGGGTTTCAGCCATAACTCGGCGTCTTGCTCGTTCAAGGCCCAATACCCGTTGGTCACGGCCTCCACTGAGAACCCCATGCCATGAGCCGTTTCCACGCCCTTGAGCAGCAATGGGTAGAACATGAGGGGCTCACCGCCCTCAAAGACCACGGTCCTTACCGTGCCGCATTGCTTGGCTTGATCCAGGAGCCCCAGCAGGGAACTGAACGAAAAGGTCCCCCCGGCGTATGGCGAGCAAAACAGGAAACAATGCTCGCACTCAAAGGTGCAGCGATAGCTGAGCAGGATATGAACGCCCGTGAGTTTCATGGTATCTCCCGAGTCTGTTGAAAAGATGCCCGGACCTTTCGTCGCCCGGTCACGGTTTGGCCCAAGCCAAGCGCATATTATGCCGCCATGACCGCATCCTTCCTTGTGCCACGTCCCAGAACTTTTCTCCATTCATGGGGAAAAGGCAAATCCCCAGCACAACATAACAGGTTATCCCGCATCCCCCGCCCTTGCTTGCGAGGATGGAGAATTGTGCTTGCAGACGTCAACGGGTTGGCGTAGGTTTCCCAGCCGCAAGCCTGAAGCGTGCTGGTATTGCACGCATTTTTCTTTGGAGGACACATGGACGCACGAATTGGCGAGCGTATTCGCCGTTACCGGGAAGCGCGGGAAATGAGCCCGGAGGACTTGGCCAGGGCCGCAGGAATCACCCCCCTCGAATTGGCTGACGTGGAGGCGGGCGAGGAATCCTTGGCCATCGGCCCCCTGGTCAAAGCAGCAAGGGCCTTGGGGGTTCGCCTGGGCACCTTTATGGACGACGTGCAAACCGAAGACCCCCACATCATGCGGGCTGAAACCATTGAGGCCCAGCGCGCCGACCGCAACCCCGGGGAAAAGCAGGCCTATGTCCCCTTGGGCCAGGGCAAGGCCGACCGCAACATGGAACCCTTCTTCATGGAGCTCTTTCCTGGCCAAGGCCCGGCTGAACTGTCCTCCCACGAAGGCGAGGAGTTCATCATCGTGGTCTGCGGCAAGGTTCGCCTGACCTACGGCAAGCAAGAGCATATCCTGAGCAAGGGCGACAGCATGTATTACAATTCCGTGGTTCCCCACCAAGTGGCTGCCTACGGAGACGAGCCCGCTCAAATCCACGCTGTGATCTACGTGCCGTTCTAGGGATTGCTTCTCCGGGTACTTGACCTGGCCTCTGATGATGGCTGGGCATGCTCCGATGGGAAATTTTCCTGATTGCAGCCGTTATGGTGTCACCTCGTCGACCCATGGTTTTATTGCCCGGCCCGGGACATGCGCCCTTTTTCCCCGGACGCGGGCTTACCGATATGGGATCGCATCAAGACCAGCTCAAGGAGCGACCATTAGCACCATCCGTTCCGCCACCCTGGGCCAACTCCTCTCCGAGACCGCCCGGAAATATCCTGACAATGACGCCCTCGTCTATGTGGACCGGGGTTTTCGACTGACCTATGCCGAATTGGACGCCATGGTGGACACCATGGCCAAGGGGCTCATGGCCCTGGGCGTGCAAAAGGGCGAAAAGGTGGCGATTTGGGCCACCAACGTCCCTTACTGGGTGGTTTTGCAATTCGCCACTGCCCGCATCGGAGCCGTGCTGCTCACGGTCAACACCAGCTACAAAACCGAAGAGCTGAAGTACCTGCTCACCCAATCGAAAACAGAAACCATCTTTATCATCGATGGGTTTCGCGACACCGACTATGTGCTCACCCTGTACGAGCTCCTCCCGGAACTCAAGACCGCGCCGCGCGGGCAGCTCGCAAGCCAGGCGTTTCCCCGCTTGAAGCGGGTCTGCTTCCTGGGGCCGGAAAAACATCGCGGCATGTACTCTGTGCCGGAAATCCTGGGCTTGGCCGCCATGACCAGCGACGTCCAATACGAGGAGCGCCAAGCCTCCCTGGATCCCGGCGACGTGGTCAACATGCAGTACACCTCGGGCACCACGGGCTTTCCCAAGGGAGTCATGCTCACTCACCAGGGCATTGGCAACAACGGCTTTTGGATCGGCGAGAACCAGAACTTCGGCCCAACCGACCGGCTCTGCCTGCCTGTGCCCCTGTTCCACTGCTTCGGCTGCGTGCTGGGCGTGCTCGCGGCCGTGACCCACGGCTCAGCCATGATCGTGTGCGAGACGTATGTGCCGGTGACTGTCATGCAGTCCGTGGAAAAGGAGCGCTGCACCGCCTTGTACGGCGTACCCACCATGTTCATCGCCATCCTGGACCACGACCTGTTCCCCAAATTCGACTTCTCCACCCTGCGCACGGGCATCATGGCCGGGTCTCCCTGCCCCGCGCCCATCATGCGCCAGGTCATGGACAAGATGCACATGACCGAGATCACCATTTGTTATGGACTCACCGAGGCCTCGCCCGTGATGACCCAGACCCGAATTGAAGATGACCTGCGCCGCAAAACCGAAACCGTGGGCCGTCCCATGCCCGAGATCGAGGTCAAGGTCGTTGATCCGGAAACCAACGAGGAAGTGGAGCCCGGAGTCCAGGGCGAGGTCCTGTGCCGGGGCTACAACGTGATGAAGGGCTACTACGACATGCCCGAAGCCACGGCCAAGGCGGTCAGCCCCGAGGGCTGGCTGCACTCGGGCGACCTGGGCGTCATGGATGGGGACGGCTACCTCTCCATCACCGGCCGCCTCAAGGACATGATCATTCGCGGCGGGGAAAACATCTACCCAAAAGAGATCGAGGAGTTCCTCTACACCATGGATTGCATCCGGGACGTGCAAGTGGCAGGAGTTCCCAGCCGCAAGTACGGCGAGGAGGTGGGCGCTTTCATCATCTTGAAGGACGGTTGCGAAAGCACGCCCGAGGATGTGCGCGACTTTTGCCGGGGCAAGATCGCCTGGCACAAAATTCCAAAGTACATCGTGTTTCTTGACGACTATCCCATGACCGCCAGCGGCAAGGTACAGAAGTTCAAGCTGCGCGACTTGGCGGCCGAGATGTTTCCGCAAGCGTAAAACAAAGGAGCTGGAAAAGCCTTGCCCGGCTTTCCCAACGCCTTGTTTCCTTTACGCCTGACCGCGTTTGCCGCGGGCTCAAGCAACGTCCACGGCGCTCCAGGTCTCCACAAGGGGAGGCCCGGCCACGATTTCCGCGATACTCTCCCGCAGGGCCTGCATGTGGCTTGCTTGGCCATGGGCGTCCAAGTCTGCTTGGGTTTCCCATATCTCATAAAAGAGGAAACGCTCGTCCTGGCGATGTAAATCGTATTTAATGCAGCCTTGTTCCCGGCGCACCTCGGCCACAACTCCGGCCAAGGCCCGCTCCAAGTCCTCGCCATGGCCGGGTTTGGCCTCGACCACCGCAGATACGTATACTGGGTTCATACGGCTTGTCTCCTTCTCGTGCGCTGAGTCAACATAACGCTACTCAACGGACCGAGTATACTCGTTTTCATAAGCTCCCGGCAGATTCACCATGATAGTGGTTCCATGGCCGGATTTACTGGCCATGGTAATGGTTCCGCCCTGTATCTCTGTCATGAGGCGGGCAGAGTAAGTGCCCATTCCCGTGCCGCCGGATTTGCCCGAGGTCACGTATTTGCTGAAAAATGTCCCTTGAATATGGTCGGGAACCACCCCGCTGTTGGAAACGGACACCAAGCAGCGCCCATGGTCCCGGTTGAGCTCGACCCTCACCACGTCGCCGGACGAAGAAGCCTCCAAGGCATTGGTCAAGAGATTGGCCAGCAAGGAATAGGTCAACATCTCCTCGGCCAGGGCGGTTACCGGTCTCCCATCCTTGGTACGGAGGCCGACTTCAATGCTGACTTCCAAGCTCTTGGATTTCACCTCGAACTCATCAGCCACGCGTTGCACCAATTTTTCGAGATCCACTGATTCGGGACGAAACTCATATTCCCCGGACTCCATGCGAAACAAGTCCAAGGAGTGATTGATCTGGGTGTGCATGCGAACGCCAGTTGACTCGATGAGCGACAAGGCCTCGCACTGCTCCGTATCCAGCTCTTCATTTTGCAGCAGCACCCTGGCCATGGACACGATGCCGGACAGGGGCGCCTTGAGGTCGTGGCGGGTGATCATCTCCATGTCCTCGCGCAGGCTCTCCAACTCCTTGCGGCTGCTGATGTCCTCTATGACCCAGATCACGCCCTGCTCCATGTGCGGAGGATTCACGGCCTTGCCATACAAGGAACACCAGATGGCCCGGCCGTTCCTGTGGCGCAGCTGATACTCAACGTGGATGACGTCGCTTCGAGCCAAGGGATTGTAGTACTCCTTGCCGAAGGACTCATAGTTCCTTTGGCTGAGATGCAGGACCAAGGCGCTTTGGCCCCTGACCTCCTCGGGCGAATCATAGCCGAAAATTTGAAGGAAACGGCGATTGACCCTGTGGATTCGCCGGCCGCCCTTGAGGTGCACGATGCCCACGGAACTGTTGGCGAACACTGTTTCATACTCGGCAAGGGCAGTTTCCAATTCCAGCTCAGCCCGCTTCCTGACCTCCACTTCCTTGCGCAAACGGTCCGTGCGGCGCTCCACCGTGCGTTCCAAATCCTCGTTGAGTTCAACCAACCGCAATTGTTTCAGGCCCATGCCCGCGATGAGTTCAGCCAGACACCCCAGAAACCGGACAGCTCCCTCCACCCTCTCGCGGGTAAATATTGGCACTTCATCCACAGCAGCCAGGTAGTCCACCTCATCAAACCCCATTTCCCGGGCTTGCCGCCGAAAATACTCCTTGTCCGGAGGTGTGAAAAAGAACTGGCCCGTGAACAGGTTGGCCAAGTGCGCCCCCTCGATGACAATGGGCATGGCCACGTCAATGAGGCCGTTGAGGCATTTGTAGCAGGAGTATCCCTTGCTCATGTCGAGCATGGCCGCGAGTTTGGTGTCGCTTTCCACGCAGCGTTGCCTGGTCAGGTCATGCTTGCGGTGGAAATCCGAGCATATGCGCTGCCAGCCCACGGCCAGCAGCACCTTGCCCTGCGTGTCCGTAAGCGAGGGAGGAATACCGGTAAAGGTGTAGAAACCCTGGATCACCGGACGAATTTCATCCACATCCACGAGTTCAGCAAAGGAGTATTGTCGTTTGATCATCATCGTTGAGGTTCCACGTCCCATGTTGCTTTCGCCTACAAGGCGACCCACCCGCCTTTATCCGCGCTGCGCATGAGCGCTTCCAACACCCGCATATTGGCCACGCCGTCGGCAAGGGGCGTGGGCACAGGAGTGTCGTCCAAAATGGCTTGGGACATGAGTTCCCCTTGCACAGTGTATTGATCGCATACGGGATGCTCGTAGACCGTGATCTCGTCTCCCTGCTGATGGTGCACAATGCAGGGTTCGTCCGGCGGGGCGTTGAAGGGAATCATGATCTCCACTTTGCCGCCAGGGCCCAGCACGTTGACCCGCTGATAGCCTTCGAGTTGGGTGGCGCAGGTGAACGAGGAAGTTCGGTTGCCGAATGTCATGATGCCCGTGAACATGCGGTCCGTGCCAAAGTCCGGATCCCTGTCCACCACGCCCAGGACCTTGTCCGGCTCCGCGTTGAACAGGAAGCGGGACAGGGAAATGTTGTAGCAGCCGATGTCCATCATGGCCCCGCCGCCCGCCTCGGGCTTGTTGCGGATATTGTGCGCCTCGCGGTTAAAATAGGAGAAAAAGGACTGGATGGTCCAGGGATCGCCCACACCGCCAGAATCCACCAGCTTCTTGGCCTCGATCCATTGGGGGTGGTGGCGGTACATGAAGGCTTCCATGATCTTGAGCGAGGGATGCTTGGCTGCCTCGTCCACCAATTCCTGGGCCTCGGCCGTGGTCAGGGCGATGGGCTTTTCGCAGAGCACGTGCTTGCCCGCCCGTAGCGCCTCCTTGGACCAGGGCACGTGCATATGGTTGGGCAGAGGGATGTACACGGCGTCGATGTCCGGGTCCCCGAGCAAGGCTTCGTAGGACCCCAAGGCCTTGGGGATGCCCAGTTCCTGGGCGGCCTGCTCGGCCTTGGCCTGGTTCCGGGAACAAATGGCTACCACTTCGAGGTTGGCGGCTTGTTGCATGGCCGGGATGACCTTTTTCAGGCCGATGTCAGCAGTACTCAGCACGCCCCAGCGGACTTTGGACATGGGTGCCTCCTTATGGGAACAACGCGATTCCTACGATTTGGTAGAATCTCAGAATAAAGCACGGGCCATGGGCAAGGTCAACATTGATCTTGAAAAAAAGCCGAGGAGTGATGGAGCAGGAGGATAACCACGACCCTTCCCACGACCCCTCGCATGTGCTATCAGCGCACACGGCAGGCGTATTCACGCCCTCACCCCCAACCCGCCACACCGGAGCACGACAATGGAATGCCCCAAGACGACGCCCCTCAAGGAGCGCCATACCCACGGCGACTTCCTCTACTTCAAGCTGTTCACGGCCGTGCCGCTGTTCGCCGCGATCATGGGCTTCATCCACACCAATCCCTGGATGCTCATTCCCTATATTGCTTGGATATCCCTGCACATGGCCCTGGTCTACCGGCTGCTGTGCACCCACTGCCCGCACTACGGGGCCTACAACGGCAAGACCCAATGCCACTTCATTTGGGCCGTGCCCCCGGTGTACAAGGCCCGGCCCCACCGCCAGAACCTGCTGGAAAAGATTGGCGTGAACCTGCTCTTGTTCGTGTCGATCCTGTTCCCTGTGTACTGGCTCATTGATGTCTGGGAGCTGCTGGTGTTCTACCTTTTGGGCATCGCCGTGCTCATGATCACCATGATGCGCTTTGAATGCACGCGCTGCCGCCATTTCACCTGCGCCCACAACCGCGCGCCCCAACCCGATGATATGTCTGATGGACAGCCCGATGATCCGTCCGAGGAACAGCCCGAGGCAGCACCGGCCCCGCCTGAGCCAGCCCCGGAACCCGAGCCCGAACCAGAACAAGAAAGCGCCCCGGACCCAAAGCCCGAGGCGCCTGACGCTGAATAAATCGGCTTGCGCTGCCCGGTGCTACTCGAAGCGCCGGGCAGTGACGATCTCGATGTTTTCCTTGGGCACGTCAGCGTGGCCCGCGCGGTTGGTGGTCACCTTCCAGTTGATCTTCTTGACGATGTCCTCGCCCTCGATCACCTTGCCGAACACGCAGTAGCCCCAGCCTTCCTCGTCCTTGGAGCGGAAGTTCAGGCCAGGGTTGTCCTGGGCATTGATAAAGAACTGGGAGCTGGCCGAATGGGGCTCGAAGGTGCGGGCCATGGCAATGGTGCCCTTGTCGTTCTTCAAGCCGTTGTCCGCTTCGTTGATGATGGTGTCCCGGGTGGATTTCTGGTTCATGTCCGGGTCGAATCCACCGCCCTGGATCATGAAGTTGCGGATCACCCGGTGGAAGATGGTCTCGTTGTAGTGGCCGTCATCCACGTACTGGAGGAAATTCTCCACCGTGACCGGGGCCTTGTCCGGATACAGCTCCAGCAGGATGTCGCCTTCGCTGGTTTCCAGCAACACATGGGGATTGCTCATGGGATCTCCCTGTAGGTTTCAGTATTGATACGGCAGCGTTCCGTGGGGAACGCCACCCTGCTATATCCTCAACCCAGGCGCGGCGCAACGCCCCATGCAGCCGGTCAAAATCCAGGACCGGCCTTCCCGCCGGCAGCTATTCATCGTGCTCGGCAAAGACCTCCTTGGCCGCGAATATTCCGTTGAGCGCTGCGGGAAACCCCGCGTACACAGCCATCTGCATGATGACCTCGATGATTTCCTCGCGGCTCAAGCCCACATTGAGTCCCGCGTGGATGTGCACCTTGAGCTGGGGCGCGGCCGTGCCCATGGCGGTCAAGGCGGCAATGGTGGCCACCTCGCGGGACTTGAGGTCCAGCCCGGGCCGGGAATAGATGTCCCCAAAGGGAAACTCAATGAGGTACTCAACAAAATCCGGGGCAATGTCCTTGAGGCTTTCCACCACGTTCACCCCGGCTTGGCCGTCGATTTCCTCCAGCTTGTTCCATCCCTGTTCATATCTGGTCATGTGTTTTCTCCTGTTTCTCTTTGTTCACGTTGTTGCTGTAGGGCCGTATAGTCGTCGATTTTCCGGTCCAGAGCATGAAGATGGCCCTGGAGTTTGACGATTTCCGCTTTCAGGTTTTCGCGATGGGAGAGCAGCATGGCCTTGCGCTCATCCATGGTGGCGTCGCCCTGATACCGAAGGTCCGCGATTTTCTTGATCCGGGCCAAGGGCATGGCCGTGACCTTGAGCCGCATGATGAATTCCAGCCAGGCCATGTCCTGGCTCGTGTACACGCGCCTGCCTCCAGCCCGCTCCACGTGCCGGATAAGTCCGATTTTTTCATAGTAGCGCAAGGTGTGGGCCGAAACTCCCAAGTGTTGCGCGGCCTCGCTGATGGTCATGGCCTGCTCCTCTTTGCTGAAAGCTGTACGAGATCTGCAGCGTACAAGTTGGAGTATGCTCGAAGTCAACACTTTTTCGCGGGAAATGGAAATATCCTTGGTTGCCAGGACTGAAGCGCTGGGGTATGACACGGCCCGGTCAGCAGTTCACCGAGGCGCCGCCGCTCCCCCTGGGAGAGCTAAACCTGCCCGTATCCTTCCCCTTCGACTCCTTGCCCCGTGCCGAGTCGGAAGCCGGCGGCCACTGACAATCCCTCCAAGGTAGGCGCGAGAGCGAGGATATGTCATGTCCAAAACCCCTTTGCCCTTTGTTGTGGGCGATATCTCCAGTTTTACCCGTTCCCTGCGGCAACAACTCCAGAATCGGGACAGCGTGCCCAGCCATGTGGAGTTGCTGAATCTTCTGGCCAAGTCAGGCGGATTCCGCAACTTCCAGCACTTCCGCGCCCAGCACCAGGCCCGCGAGAACATCAACACGCCCAGGCCGCAGCCCATTGAGATCGACTACAAACTGGTCAAGCGGTTGGCCCGGTTCTTTGACAGCCAGGGCCGCCTGATGCGCTGGCCCAAGAAGTTCACCCAGCGCATGCTCTGTTTGTGGGTGATGTGGTCCCGGCTCCCAGCCAAGGTGTCTCTCAATGAACAGGAAATCAGCGATTTCCTGGAAGACCAGCACCTGTTCGGGGATCACGCCCTTCTCAGGCGCGAACTCGTGGACAGGAAACTGGTTACCCGGACTCCGGACGGGCGGGAATATCGGCGCATTGAGCAGCAACCTCCGGGAGAGGCCATGGCGCTCATTGAGCACCTCAAGCAGTAGCTTGCCCTGAAACCCCACAAAAGCAGGCCGCGATTCGTTGACACGGATCTCGGCCTCTCTTGTTACAGGTAACCTCTTCATACTCTAGGGGAATCTCGGATCACTTTTTGTGTTGACCATTGAGCGCGATAGGCATATTAGCATATACCTATGCAGGAGGTGCTGGACACTTGCCTCACCAAGATCAACTCCATGTTCCACGTGCTCTTCACCAAATGAGGCAGTTTTCCCCATTATGGCGAAGAGGAGTTTTTTTCTCCAAATCCATATGTATATGCGAATAAACACTCTCTAGCTGTCTAAAAGACCTCTGCCACGCCCTTCTCAACAGGCACCCCCCCTTTAACGCTTTGAAATAGGAGCTTTTCCCATGAAACTGAAAACTCTCCCCATGGAAGCCCGAGCAGTTGTTGTTTTATGCGTCATGCAAATTCTCTTTAAGATTGTCTTTGAGTCGGAAGGCGCTCAGCGGCTTATTGATTCGAGTGAAGCTCCTTTGCCCGGAAACATGCCGCTGTATGCTGTTGCCGGTCTCGGTGTGGTGTGGCTCATGCTCACCCTGTGGTCTTTGTTGTATCGAAAGCTGTCCTATGTTTTCATCATGGGGTTCGCGGCCCTGAACCTCTTTCCCCTGGTGCTGGTTTGGTTTGGGAAAACCCCTTTTGTGGGCAGGCCCTTTTTCAACGGGTGGATGACCCTGAGCCTCATATATTTTGCGTACCAAGCGCATAAGAATTATGTGTACCCCATGGGAAGGGACGCCTGAGGACCCGACAACGACCTTGAAAAGGCCTTTGCCGGTTCAAGATGGGATTCGGGTTCAAGGCGGGAATGGACATCAAGAACCAACTCAAGAAATACCGGCTGCCTTGACTGCAGCGAATATTTCATTACGAGGTCTCGCCATGATGAACATCAGGGAAGCGGAACAAGCCGTGCAGGACTTTCAGCAGTTGCTGGACACAACGCCTGATCAAGCCGTCCATTTGCGCATGGCTCCGGACGCCTGGACCCTGGCCGAGATCGTGGGCCATCTCATCGACTCCGCGAGCAACAACCATCAGCGTTTTGCCCGGTTGCGCCTGGGCGATCTTGACCACTTCCCTGGGTATGACGCGGAACCTTGGGTCGCGGCCCAGGGGTACGACGCCTGCGACTTTCCCGCGCTCAAGGCCCTTTGGTCGAGTTACAACACGCTGCTCCTGCACCTTACCAAGACAACGCCGGACTCTGCCCTCAATAATTCGTGGAACACTTCACAGGGCAAGCAAACTCTGGAGTTCCTGGTCGAGGATTATTACCGGCATCTTCGCGTGCACACCGAACACTACGAGAATCGCCTGGCCGAGGTCGTTGCCGAAATGAATGGATGAAACCCGGCGTTAGGTCCAAGCGTGTGACGACCTACTCCCGGCCAAGGCGCTCATACGCCTCCAGCCGCTCGCTCAGCGTGCCCGTATGCAACTCAAAGAGGTGGTTGTCGTGGTCGTAAAAGTAGAGGGAGCGGCCCTCGCCCTCGACTCTGGGGCGGCTCACGCGGAACTCCAGGCCTGACTCGCGGACCCGCCGCTCATATTTTTCGAAGCTGTTGTCCGGAATCTTCAGGGCCACATGGTTGTAGGTCTTCTCTGTAAGTGGCTCGCCTTGCATGATCGCGATCCAAATGCCCGCAACCAGGTAGAAACGTTCCGGAGCGATGGAAAAAGTGTCCTCTCCGCTGGCGTACATCTCTTCGGCGTCAAAGATGCTCTTCAGGAACTCGCCTGCTCGCTCAAGATCGCTCACTACAAAGGTTATATGGCTGAGACCTTCGATCATTGTTCTTCCAGATCCATCTCGTCGGCGACAATTGTTATTGACTCTTCACAATACGGCGAAAAGGGGCGAAGCTTGCTATAGTTACGAGAGAATCGAAGTGAAGGATGCACCTGTTTGACGAGTCTATCCGTAGCCTCTTCATTGCAACTCTTACATACGTGGCGCGTATCAAGATCAAGTATCTTGCAGGCTTCGAGGGTAGGACAAAAATTCATGGAATGAAATACTATTTTATTCTCACTTTTCTCCACAATCGGCATTTCTTCTTTTTTTGCTCCGAGCTTATCAATTAAAAATTCATATGCAGCCATCAGAAGCGAGTCACATACATCAAGATACTTGTCCTTATGTTCGCGAAACCATTGCAAACGCCTTACAGCCAACTCCTCGTTGTATTTTGAAAAGTCCTCGTCAGAAGCGTCACGCAGTTTGGCGACTTCCTTTCTGACCCAACGGTTGTACAAGAGCGCACATTCTTCCTTGAGGATTCCGTGTTGAAGGGAGATGTCCGTGTTGGCCCTGGCAAACATCTCATCGCAATAGAGGGCAATACGCTTCCTGCCCTCTTTGATGGCGTCGGCAATGGCATAGCCAAAAACCACCCCCGACAGTTTGGACCACACGATTGCCGTGGCGCACATGGGGCAAGGTTCGTGCGTTGAAACCAAGACGCAGCCCGACAGATCCTTGCCGAGTTTTTTCGACGCCAAGCGGATGGCGTTCATTTCTGCGTGCGCAGTGCAGTCCTGGGTGGTTTCTTCCGTGTCGTGGGCTTTTGCCACGACTTCCCCGTCTCTGACGATGACTGCGCCAAAACCATGGTTGCCCTGTTTCAAGCTTTGGCGCGCCTGTTCCAGGGCCATGTGCATGTAAGAATCGTAGGGTCCGTTCATGTCTTCACCGCGGGCATTTGGCCAGGCACATGCCACACCCCTCATTGGCGGTATAAAAGGAATTGCACACAAACCGGTCATAATTGGGGATTTTTCCTTGTTCCGGCGGCTTGAGCGCACCTGAGGGACACACCTTGATACAGATGTCGCAGTCTCCGCACACGTCATCAGTATTCAGCGGATCCCCTGCCAAGTCCGCTTCGGTGAGGACAGCACTCAACTTTATTCGAGGTCCGTACTCAGGGGTAATGAGAAGTCCGCTTTTCCCGAGAACTCCCAAGCCCGCCTGAATCGCTGCGAACTTAAAGGAAAAAGGTCCTGTAATGGTCCGATAATCCGTTAAATCTTGCCCAATGTTCATTGAAGCAAACCCCTGATTGGTCAAGTATCTGGCCACACGATAGGCGGTCTGCGTCAAGTCGTGAACCACGGTTTCATTGTGCGCGTCATAAAAGTCCCGAAAGGAGACCTCGCCAACCTTCTTCTGGGCTGTGAGCCTCTTGGTCAGGACCTCGAATACTTGTGATCCCAGCACAACAACACTTTTTGTAGACGGCAGGTACGCTGTTGGCCGACTGTTCTCCGGCAAATCACTGAACCGCTCCACTGGCGCGATGCCGACCAAGTCTACCCCGTTCGCCTGGGCGCAGATATCGATCACCTTGTCACGAACTTCCATGCTTTACTCCAATAGATTGTTACGGGACATCTTACTCTCACGGGCTACAAGATATTGATCGCAACGGTAAAACACGGTTTCATCAACGACCCCAAGTTGCAACCGCATCTCCTTACTCAGACGCGGCAAGCTTCACTCCAAAAGCAATAAAAATTCCTCCTGCAAGTCGCTCAATGGAACGGCGATATCTGTTATATCCTCCCCTTGCGCAGTTGGAAGAAAACAGCACGGCAACAAGCGAATACCATACAGCGGAAATAGAACAAATAAGCAACATGCATAATACTCCGATATCGGCAGGAGAATCCTTGCTGACAACTGCTGCAAATAGGCTCGACATAAACGCTGCTGTCTTAGGATTCAGCAAGTTTGTCATTAGTCCGGACCTAAAGCACGACATCGGAGTAGGAACATCTATACTATGCTTCGCATTACATTTCCTACCAAAAAACAAAAAGAAACAGCCAATGTATACGAGATACGAGCCGCCAGCTACTTTAAGGAAATAGTACAAGCAGGGAACTGCGCTGAACAAGACCGCTACCCCAAAGTATCCAAAAATCGCCCATATCAGAGTACCGACAACAATTCCCAGTACGATAAAATGGGGGAACCGACTTTCTTCTCTAACTGCCCCGTGGACCACAATAAAAAAATTGGGGCCTGGTGTAACAGCCGCGACAATCCAGATCAGGGCAACCGCCACCAAAGTATCGACATACGGCATCCACTTTTCCTCTCCGCTTGAATTGAGAATTCTTCCCACAAAACAACAAGTCGCAATCAAGCCCCTGCAGGAGGAGACCACCCTTGTGTTGTTTATTTATCAACAAATCTTGAGTTTTCAAGGTGGGTTACCCTGCAATCTTGCCCCCTTCACTGGTAGTCTGGCGAAACTTTCTGCAGGAACATACTGCGAATAATGGACGTATCAACCGTCCCTTGGAACGACCGCCCCCCACTCCACCAACACCTCCAGCACCCGCACCAGGGGCAGCCCCACGACATTATGATAGGAGCCCCGCACGCCGGAGACCAAAAAGCCGCCCTTGCCCTGGATGCCGTAACCCCCGGCCTTGTCCAGGGGCTCGCCCGTAGCCGCGTAGGCGCGAATGGCGTCCTCGGCCCAGGGAAACATGGTGACCTTGGTGGACACGGCAAATCGTTTTTCCTCACGCACCTCTCCCCGCAAGCATTTGGCCAGCAAAACACCGGTGATCACTTCGTGGCTTCGTCCGGCCAGTTGCTTGAGCATGTTCACGGCCTCTTCTTTATCGGACGGTTTACCCAACACGTCGTCATCCAGAACCACGATGGTGTCCGCGGCCAGAAGCACGGCGTGGTCGATCCCTGCCAGTTCCTCGGAGCCCGCAACGTCAACGCCTTTGGCCCATGCGGTTTCCACGGCGTATTTCTCGGGAGTGTCTTCGGGTTGGCGTTCGGGCTCTGGCGCTTGGCTCGGCACAACCCTAAAGTCCATGCCCAGCTCCGCGAGCATGTCCCGCCGCCGGGGCGATCCAGACGCAAGAATTACTGGAAGCGTTGCCATGAACATGACTCTCTCCTTATTTCCCACGGTATTTCAAACCATTGTACAAAAGTGCTCTCCCCAAGGCCCTGGCCAAAATCCCGACAGTCCAGGCCGACACTTTATCATCCCCCACTTTTGTCAATAACTACCCCACTTTTCCTCAAGAAGAAAACTTTTCTCTCACCAATTTTAAAAATATTCATAATTCCAAAATATTATGAAACAAGAAAAAATGAAAACGTCCCTAAAGAAATCCTGGACCTAGGCCGATAGGCTATTACGAGAGGGGAGAACAAGTGACCATAAAGTCGACCTTTGTTCGCAACATGCTGCTGGGATATGACCGGCAGTTGGTCACCGCCCGCAGGCTGGCCAAGTATCGCCGCTCACTCAGAGCGGCCCAGGCCGAAGATGCCGTGTCCATCCCACGGGAGGTCAAGAGGCGTCAGCTTGTGGAGCGGGTGGCCAAGGAAATCGTCGAGAACCTGATCATCGCCGGGGCCGACAACCCGGTGGTGCATGAGATCAAGGCACAACTGGAAAAGGAGTTCGGCGAAGAACTGTACTTTGAATTCCCTCTCACGGAACAGGATTTGCAAATTTTTCGCGAGACCCCGGGAGGACCCCAGGAGATCGCAAACCACGAAAAGATGCATTTGCTCAATCGGTTATGGAAAATAACCCTCGACAAGGTGGATGAAACCATGCTGTAATCCGCTGTAATAGAGGGGAGGAGAGAGAAATGGAGATTAACAACCTTCTCGGAAAGCTTGGGCCTTACGATCAGTCCAAGGTGGAGAAGGCCAATGAGGACGCTGCCAAGGCGCGTAAGGACAAGGCTGCGGAATCCGGCTCGGCCGGCGACCGCGTCAGCCTTTCCGACGAGGCCAAGCTGCGTACCGAAGCCCTTGGCGCTGCCGCCTCGGCCTCCGAGGTGCGGCGCGAAAAGGTCGCGGCCATCAAAGCCCAGATCGAGTCCGGCGAGTACCAGATCGACACCCGCAAGATCGCGGAAAACATGGTCAAGGAAGATCTTGAGCTGATCATCTAGGCCGTTGCCCCTGGCAGCGGCCTGGATGGGCTCAAGTCGTTTCTTCCAAGCCGTCTTCCGTCCCGTCTTCCTGCTTGTCCAAATGAAGGTAGAGATGGCTCGGGTAGTCCGAGTCCGTCTGGGGCACTTGCAGCCCCAGCTTTGCCTCGTGGTTGACCAGAATCGGTCCCGTGAGGTTGAGGGCGGTCTTTTCCGGCTCGCCCGGAGGAATGGTCACGGTCACCAGCACAGCGGCCTGGCGCAGGGTCTTGAGCTTGAGAATCCTGCGCTCGGGTTCGCCCAAGGTGATTTCGTAGTCCGTGGTGAAGCTGTAGGGATCGGCCACGAGCAGTCCCACCCGGGGGTTGGACATGGACTGCAAAACCAAAAAGGGAGAATCATCCCTGATTTGCAGCAGGATGAACTCTCGGTGTTTTTCCAAACCAATCAGGCCCCTGGGAAAGTACAGCACCTTGTCCAGGTCAACGGCCCGCTCGCCCACGCGGGTGTGGATCACTTTTTCTTTGTTTCTTGCCATAGCGAGCTCGCGGCCAAGAGATCGTCGTCTCGGGAATCCAGGGCCTCGATGTTCTGCTCCTGGACCCGGAGGTAGACTTCCTCCCGGTACACGGTCATGTCCCTGGGCACTTCCAGGCCAAGCTTAATCTGCTTGCCCTGGACCCCAAGGACCTTGATCTTTATGTCTTCGCCCAAATGCAGGCTTTCGCCGGGGCGTCGCGTCAAAATGAGCATGCTGTGCCGTCTATCCAGTGTTATGCCGAGCCCTTGCCCGGCTCTTTTCATCTACCCGACTCTACAGCCCGCGTCCAGCAAGCAGTACCACAATTCCCGATGCGAGGCGCACGAAAGGCCCGAGACGATACTTTTGCAACAGTCTGCTAGATGTAGTTCACCAAACTCATGCGCATGATCGTGGACGAGGACTTGAGCACGGACTCGTACACGATCTGCTGATGGGCCAGATCGGTCATGAGTTCGGCCACATCCACGTCTTCCACCGTGGACATGCGCTCCTGGTTGGTGAGCTCCAGGCTGGAGAGCACGTTGTCCGCCGTATCCAAACGGTTCTCACGGCCGCCCACCTTGCCGGCCTGGGTCAGCACGTGCTCGCTGGCCGTGCGCAGGGCTTCCAGGGCTCGCTGGATGCCGTCCTGGTTGTTGGTCTCAATATATCCCACCAGTTCGCCCACGGTCTCGAACATGTTGCGGGCACTGCCTCCCAAGGCCGCTGAGGCGTTGCTCGCGGCCGGGTCCACATAGAGGCCGCCGAACACGTCCTTGCCCACGGCATTGACCGCCACGTAATCGCTGGGGGAAATCTCGAAGCGCAACTCGGCCCGGCGCGGGCGGATAATGAACTGCTCGCCCGGACTCAGGGTGTTGCCGCCATTGGAACTGAGCTCCAGGAACCCGCCAGGCACCACCAGGGCCGCATTGCTGGCCACTGCGGACGGGGGTTTGGTGTTGCCCGTGACCCAGGTCACGCCCCGGTCCAGGGAGTAGGAATAGCTGACAGCGCCGGAAAGGTTGACAGCAGCGGCATTGTCGATGCGCACGTACACGTCTTGCTCAAAATAGCCCGTGCCCGTTGTCGTGACATTGGCCGCGCCAAAGTGGTCCACCTCAATGGCGTCCACGTCGTCGCCCTGGTACATGGCGGCCGGGCGCACCCAGAGCCAGGTGCCGTTGTTGGTGGAGCTGGTGTTGGTGATGTCCACGGCCTGAATCACGGTTCCAGGAGAAATGTCCACGCGCACGCCGTTGAGATCGATCTCCGTGGCTCCGGCAGCCAAGGTGCCGTTTGTCCAGGAGTCGCCGCCGTCGCGGGAATATCGGAAGTCCAAGGCGTCCGTGCCCACTGTCCCGGCTGTGGTGAACTGTACGAGCACGGTGCTCGACGAAGCGCCGGTAATGGAAAAGGTGGCGTTGGACAGGGCCGCGTCATTGGTGGTCACGGCCATGGTTTCCACGAAGGCGGATTCATCCACCTTGTGCCCGGAAAAGATGTGTTTTCCTTCGTATTCCGTGTTGGACAGGGTGATGAGCTGCTCAAAGAGCTCGCGCACCTCAAAGCTGATCTGGTCCCGGTTTTCCTTGGAATAGGTGCCTGTGGCGGCCTGCTCGGCCAGCTCTTTGCAGCGGGTGAGCACGGTGTTGACCTGGATCAGGGTGCTGTCGGCCATGCCCAGCCAGCCCCGGGCCGAATCGATGTTTTCGCGGTACTGGCCCAGGGAAGACAGATTGCTGCGGTAGGACAGGACCCGGGCCGTGCCTGCGGGATCGTCCGAGGGCTTGTTGATCTTTTTCTGGCTCGAGGCTTGGATATTCATATCCATGAGCTCGACCAGGGATTTGTTCATGTGCGTGACAAAGTTATTGAACAGACTTTGGTGGGAAACGCGGACTGCCATGGCGTGGTTCCCTCCTTATGACTTCAGGGACAAAATGGTTTCCAGCATCTGGTCCGCAGTGGTGATCAGCTTGGCTGCCGCGCGGTACGAGTGCTGATGTTTGATTAGGTTGCTCATCTCCTCGTCCAAGTTCACGCCGGACACGGCTTGTTGCCGGTCGTTGAGATCGTCGGCCAAGGCCTTGTTGTAGTTGAAGGTGAACTCGGCGTTGGACGTGTCCCCGCCTATGCCCGAGACCAGAGTGGAATAGTACTCGGTGATGGTCTGACTGGACGTGGTCTCGAACGCCGTGGTCACGGTCACTGCCGTGTGCGCCAGGGCCGAGATGCCCAGGGCCGTGTTGTTGTCGCCCGGATTGAACTCGCCCGCGCCATTGATGTGCCCGGCGTTGATCCGGTCGGACGAGGCACGCACCTCGGCGTTCAGGGCCAGATTCGTGGTGTCCGTACCGTTGAAAAAGGTGTTCACGCCCAGGGCGGCCAAAAGCCCGGTGGAATCCGTGCCGAATCCGAACTGGTAGCCGCTGTCCGCTTGGACCCGCAGGGAATTGTTGACAATGGAAGCAGTAACGAATGTGCCGTAGGTATTGTTGAAGGCAGCGGCCACGTCGGACAGGCTGTGCTGGGCCGGATCGAAATTTTGGATGCCCGCGGTTGTCGGGTCGAAATCAAGGGGGCCGTAGCTGGAATTGGAGGCCAACTCACCCGAGGCCGCGTCAAAGCAGTAGACCATGACGTTGCCTGCGGTGAGATTATCGCCGTAGTGCAGGCCCGAGGCGTCGCTGCCCAGGGCGATGGTGGTGTCGCGCACGGAATAGGTGCCCATGACGTCGCCCAGGGCCGTGAGACCCGCGCCCTGGCTGTGGATGCGGTTGACTTCCCAGACCAGGGTCTCGGACAAGGCGTCCAAGCGGTCGCGGTAGCGGCCAACATAATAGCTGGTAAAGCTGCTCATGGCGGCCAGGGAGCCGCCCGTGAGCCTGCGTGGATCATCGGTGCCGTCAGCGCGGATCACGGGTGAAATATTCATGGCCGAGGAGGTGTTCTCGTGCCAATAAATCCCGTTCCTGGGCAGGATGTTGAACTGATCGCCCACTTCCAGATCCTGGGTGGCGCCATCGAACCAGATGTCCAGATCGCCCACTGCCACGCGGCCACTTGAGGGCCTGGCGTAGAAATGGCGCTCCGTGCCGTCCTCGTTCTTGACCCAGGTCATGCCCCCGTCCAGGGACACGCGGAACTGGGCCGTGCCCGCGTTGGCGTTGGACACTTGGCCGCCCTGCACCACCTCGATGGTGTATTCAAAATCATCGCTGCCGTCGAAATTGATCTGGCCGTCAAAGTTGGAGGTCTGGGTCAGGTGGGCGGAAGTACTCGGTCCTTCATAGGACAGTTCCCAGACCTCGGTGCCTTGGAGCAAGGTGTGCCCGGCCTTGGTCAGGATCGAGTAGTCGCCGCCAATGGAGCCGATGCCGGAACGGTATTCCGGGTCCTTGTTCTCGATGACCGTGATGTCCAGTTTCTCGGCCAGCTTGCGCACGGCCAGGGCCCGTTCGTCGTAGAGCTGGTTGGCGTTGTTCTGGCCGGGGATGTCGTGGGCGTTGAGCTGCTTGTTGATGTCCGCGATTTGCTCCAGCAAATCGTTGACTTCGGCAATGTCCTGCCGGATCACGTCTTCGGCCTGCTCCTGGAGCTGCTGCAGGTCTTGGTCCGTGTTGCGCAGGAGCGTAATCATGTTCGCGGTGCGCGCCAGCAGGGCCTCTCGGGTGGCGGAGTCCTCGGGCCGCACGGAAAGATCCTGGAAGTCCTGGAAAAATTGATTGAGCGCCGCGTTGATGCCGTCGGTGTTGGCTTCGTTGAACAGGCTGTCCACCGAGGACAGGGACTGCCACAAGTTCAGGTAGCGTTCCCTGACCGAGGCCTTGTCGTTGTATTCCGCTTCGATAAAGGTGTCGAAGTGGCGGACGATCTCTGCTGCCCGAGCGCCCGTGCCGATTTGGCCAAAGGCGTAGTCCAGGCTGAGGTTTTCATCGAAACGCACTTCCCGACGGCTGTAGCCCTCGGTATTAACGTTGGCGATGTTGTTACCGGTGGTCTGGATCGCGGCCTGGCTGCCGAACAGCGCCAGCTTGCCGATGTCCAGAATGGAGTTGATGCCCGCCATTACAGGGCTCCCCTGATCAGGTTACCGCTTTCCGTGGACTCGGTATAGCGGCCCTTGGCTGAGTAGGCTTCCTGCTTCTTGGGCGCGACCTGCTCATGCAGAAAGTCGATGAGCGACTTGGACTGGTCCATGAGGCCCAGGACCATGTCCGCGTTTTGCTCGGCTTTTTTGGCGCAGGCCTGTTCCTTGGCGTCAATGTCCGAAATGAGTTGCTTGAGTTCCTGGGTCCTTTTCTCGCGATCAGGCAGGTCAGGCGAAAGATTGTCCACGTATTCCAAGACGCGCATGGGCGCGAGCATGGACTTGAGGCTTTCGCGCTCGGACGCGATCTGCTTCAAGAGTTCGTGGATGGAGAACTCGATGCGGGTCACGGCCTGGGGCTGGCGTTTCATAAGCATATCGTGCTCTTCGGCCAACATGACCTCAAGCAGCATGAGCGCCTTGTCCTGTCTGGCGAGATTGGCGGCGATCAGTGAGTGCATGGTGTTGCTCCCGTTTTAACTGTCCCGGCCGATGGGCATGCCCGCGATCAAGTGTTCTTGGATCTGCTCGGGGTCCCAGGCCATGTCCCTCTGGCGCAATTCAAAGTGCAGATGAGGGGCCGTGGACCTGCCGGTATTGCCTACCGATGCAATTACCTCGCCAGCCCTGACCATCTGCCCCTCCTCTACATCCAGGGAACCGTTGTGGCCGTAGTAGCTGCGCCATCCGTCCGCATGCTCAAGGACCACCATCTGGCCGTAGTTGCCCCGTTCCCCGGCAAAAATTACCTCCCCGTCCCAGCAGGCGGTCACAGGGGTCCCCTCGTCCGCCTTGATGTCCACGCCTGCATGAAAGGCGCGGTGCCCGGTAAAGGGGTCCACGCGCCAGCCAAACCCAGAGAATATCTGGCCGTCCGTGGGCCATTGCATCACGGGCAAGGGCCCTTCGCTCACGAGATCGGATTCTTCGGCTCTGGACATGGCGTCCATGGGAGGGATATCCCTCGCGGCCGAGGCAGCAGAGCCCTCAAGCCCGCCAGTTGATTCTTCCGGAGTGCGCAAGGCCTCCAGATTGCTCGCCAAGGTCTCGACCTTGGTCATGACCGAAGGGGTGATGGGGCTCGCGCCAAAAGGGGAAACATATTCTTGCGGAGCGCTCTCCTCCAGGGGAGCAGCGCCAGGACTAGTGCCAGGTTCATCCGGGGGCGAGGACACCCGGGCCATGGATCCGGCCATGGCCGTGGCCAATCGCATCACTTCCTCGGGACTCACCGGTTCCTCTGCGGCCAAATCGCCGCTACCGGTGCCGCGCGGCAAATCCCGCTGCTCCGCGTCCATGGCCGGAGCTGAGGTTCGGCTCACGTTGTCGCCCCGGGCCAAGGCGTCCTCCACCGCGTCCAGAGACACGTATTCCACTTCCTCGCCAGCAGCCTCGTACATGGCCGAGGCAGAGCCGTCGAATTCTCCATTGGATGGGGCACTGTTCTCCAGGTCCGCTTCCTGGTCCAATTCCTCGGCCCGAAGCGGAGAAATGGGCGTGGACTCACGCATGAGGCTGGGCGAAGTGGTGCGGCTGACGTTTTCCGAACTCTCCCGCAACTGGCGGTAGAGCATGTCGGCCAAGCCGATGCCGCCCGCGTCAGCCATTTTGTTGGACAGTTCCTCGTCGAACAGGGACACGTAGAACTGCTCTTCCTGGCTGTGCAGGTAACCGTCCTGGGGCACGGTGTTGCGCATCTCCTGCCAAAGCTTGTTCATGAAAAGGGCTTCAAAGCCCCTGCAGGTCTCGCGCAACTCCTCGTCGCTCCCCTGGCCTGAAGCCAAACGCGAGCGCAGGGCGCGCATTTCCTGGGCCTGGGTGGTTTCCCGGGCATTGTCGGCCATGGCCTCGCCCAGGCTGGGATCGAGAAAGGAGTCTTGCGCCATTTAGATCACCTCCAGCTCCGCGTGAAGCGCGCCCGCGGCTTTCAAGGTGCGCAGGATGGAAATAAGGTCGCGCGGGGTCGCGCCAATGGCGTTGAGCCCGTCGATCATCTCTTGCAGGGTCGCGCCTTCCAGAAGCACGAGGCGGCGGTTCTCTTCCTGCACGCCCACGGTGGTTTCAGGCGTGACCACGGTGCCGCCGCTGCTGAAAGGTCCGGGCTGGGACACATTGGCGCTTTCCTGGACCACGATCTGCAAATTGCCGTGGGCCACGGCTACCTTGGACAGGCGCACGTTGCGGCCCAGGACCACGGTACCGGTCTTTTCGTCGACCACGACCCGGGCCCGGGTATCCGGACTCACCTCAATGTTTTCCAGGGCCGCCATGAACGGCACCAAATTGCCCTTGAACTCCTCGGGCACCTGCAACTCAATGGTGGTGATGTCACGGGCGAATGCGTACTGGCCGCCCAGTTGTTCGTTGATCTTGTCCACCACGTCCTGGGTGGTGGTGAAATCGGCAATGGACATGTGCAGGAGCAGTTCTTCCTGCTCGTTGTATTCAAAGGGAACGCCCCGCTCCACGGTGCAGCCGTTGGGCACGATGGCCACGGTGGCGATGTTCTTGCTCGCGGTGGTGGCCTCGCCCCCGGCGGTGAAGCCGCCCAGGGTCAAGGACCCTTGGGCCAAGGCGTAGACATTGCCGTCAATGCCCTTGAGCGGGGTGAGCAACAGCACGCCGCCGAGCAAACTTTCCGCGTCGCCCAGGGAGGACACGGTCACGTCCAAACGGGTTCCCGGCCTGGACGACACCGGCATTTGGGCCGTGACCATCACCGCTGCCACGTTCTTGGGCTGCATGTTGGCCCCATCGACCCCCACGCCCATCTGTTCGAGCATGTTGACCATGGATTGGATGGTGAATTCCGAGGATTTGCCGTCGCCCGTTCCAGCCAGGCCGACCACCAGGCCGTAGCCCACAAGTTGGTTGTTGCGCACTCCGCCGAATGTGGCCACGTCCTTGAGGCGCACGCAATGGGCGGGCGCGGCCCAAACCATGTGCATGATCACCAGCAGGGCCAGCAAAGCGCCCCTTCCGGTCAGAGACGCAACTCGGCGTTGAAGAGATTCGGGTCCTATCCGCATGGTAAGCTCCTTGGATATCTCCTGCTCACCGGATTAAAAGGGCCAGACATTGTCGAGGAGCCTGACCAGCCAACCCGGCCGCTGCTTGTCCGAAACCACGCCTTCGCCGTAGTACTCAATGCGGGCGTCAGCCATATGCGTGGAATAAATAGAATTATCCGATCCAATATCCCGGGGCCGCACCAAGCCGCGCACCACCACAATCTGGGTTTCGCTGTTCACCCTGATCTCGCGCGCGCCCTCGACCTGCAACAACCCGCCGGGAAGCACGTTGATGACCCGCGCCGCCACTGTCGCCGTGATGCTGGACTCGCGGCTGGTTTCGCCCGTACCCTCGAATTCACTACTTGAACTCACATCCACAAAGGGCCGGGACTCACCGATTTGCGGAATTTCGCGGCGAAAAGGAGCTACACCAAAGGCGTGGTTGCCGAACCAGGCGTCCACGGCCAAGTTCATACTGGATTCCCGGCCGGTTTCTGTCTCAGCCTTGTTCTCGGCCCGGGAGCTTTCCACGATGTTCACCAGGACAATGTCGCCCACGCGGCGGGCGCGGCTGTCGGAAAACAGGTACTCCGCGTTGCCTGGATTGAACAGTGAACCAGGGTTGGGCTCGCCGTCGGCGATTTCCTCGGCCTCAGAGGGAGGCGGGGTAATGGTCGGTATGACCGACGCGTTTTCACCCGGCTTGACGCAGGACGAAAGCACGGCCACGGCGGCCAGGATCAGCAGAATACGTTGCAGCATGGGGTCTCCTCCCTTGGATGGCCCGGTGTCATCAGTTTAGAAAACCTCCACGGTCTGGGAGTCCTTGACCCGAGCCAGGACTTCCTGATCGCTTTGCAGGTTGCGTACGGTGATGGTTTCGCCCGCTCCGCCGTCAGCCAAGGCCTCGGCAGGCACGGACAGGAAAATGTTCTGGCCCTGCCAGACCAGGGTCACGGTGTCCCCTTCCTGGACCACGGGCAGGATCTCCAAATGGGATTCGTAAATGGGCTGCCCCTCGCCCACGGACGACCGCACGCGAAAGGGGCCGCCGGTTCCGTCCCAAATATCGTCGCGCAGGTAGGCCAGGTTCTTGCGCACGAAAGTCACGTCAGCCACGGTCAAGGTATCACCGCGATTGAGGGGGTGCTCGGCAGCCGGGACCTGAACCCAGATGTCCACGAACACGCTGCCCGAGACCCTGCGCTGCACCTCGCCGTCTATGCCGATTTCAAGATATTTGAAGGAATTACGGCCAGCCTCCACATCGTTGGACAGTTCCACTTCCAGGCTGGAGGTGGCGTCGGCCACAAAGATGTGGCTGGGCACCTGGTACTCCCTGAGTTCGGCTTCCGCACCCTGGGCGGCCCATCCCGCCAGATTCTGGTTGATGGCTCGGGCGGCCATGGCGGCCAGTTCGGATTCCGTGTACAGGGTTCCGCCCCGTTGCAGGGTCACGGAGTCCGGTGTGAGGCAAATATCCGCATACTCATTCATATAATGATGCAGGGCAGCGGCCAAACGAATTCCCGTGATGGACATGGGCCGTTCGCCCAGGGCCGGGGATTCCCACAAAGGGGTACCGGCCAGTTCCGCCCACAGGTCCGCCGGGTACTCGCCCAGGGGTTCGGCGATCTCGCCGAGCAGGACCACGGGGCCGTTGACCACGGCTGCCTCGTGGATGGTGATGCGCCACTCGCCTTGGGCTTGGCCGGACATGAGCGGATCAGATTCCAAAGATGCTTCCGGAGTCGAGGCAAAGGTGTCCACCTCTTGGGAGGCCAGGATGCTGTCCGGCACAAAGAGCTGGTCTGATCCGGCTTGAGCGCGCACATGCCGCGCCACCCCGGCCAAGATCACGGCCAGGGCCATGCAGGCCAATACCCGGCCAACCCAAAACACGAATCTGGATTCCCGCTGAATGTGCTGGTGCGCCGCGGAAGAGGTCATAGTCGTTCCCTACCTGTATCCCCACACGCCTAGCGCTTGAGGTTGTTGGCGATGGACAGCATCTGGTCCGAGGTGGTGATGGCCTTGGAGTTCATTTCATAGGCGCGCTGGCCCACGATCATGTTCACCATTTCGTCCACCACTTCCACGTTGGACATCTCCAGGAAGCCCTGGGCAATGGTGCCGTAGTTGTCCTCGCCAGGGGTGCCGCTCGTGGCGTCGCCCGAGGCCTCGGTGGCGTAGAACAGGTTGCGGCCCGCCGCCTTGAGGCCCGCCGGGTTGACAAAAGTATAGATTTCCAGGTCAGTGCTGGCGATTTCACTTCCGGCCCGGTCCAAACAAGAAATCCGGCCGTTCTCCGTGACCACGATGTTCACGGTATCTGCGGGCACGGTGAATTCGGGTTGGAGCACATAGCCGTTGGCCGTGACCACGGTGCCGTTGTTGTCCAGCTTGAACGCTCCGGCGCGGGTGTAGGCCAATTCGTTGTTGACCTCGACCTGGAAAAAGCCGTCGCCTTCTATGGCCAGATCCAAGGGGTTGCCCGTGTTCTGGTAATCGCCCTGGGTAAAAAACTTGTGCACCGTCACCGGCCTGACGCCCATGCCCACCTGGATGCCCGTGGGAATCCGGTTGCCCGCTTCCGTGGCCACGCCCGCTATGCGCATGGTCTGGTACATGAGATCCTCGAACTCGGCCCGGTTCTTCTTGAAACCAATGGTGTTCACGTTGGCCAAGTTGTTGGCGATGACGTCGATGTTCAGCTGTTGGGCGATCATGCCCGTGGCCGCTGTCCAAAGGGAGCGCATCATGGGGACTTTCCTCCTGGGTCTCGGACCGCCGTTACCTGGCCCGGCCCACTTTCATTAAGAGCTTCTGGTCCGTTTCATTGGTGCTTTTGATGATCTTTGTATAGGCCTCGTAGGCCCGCTGGGTCTCGATCATGTTCACCATTTCCTCGACCACGTTGATGTTGGCCGCTTCCAAATAACCCTGCTCAATTTGGGCGTCAGTGGCCGCGATTTCCTGGACATCGCTTGCCTCGGGAAGCTGGAACAAGTTGTGGCCCACCTTTTCCAGGGCATCCAGGTTGTCCACGCTGACAACGCTCAGGGCTGCGGTCTCCTCGCCGTTGACCAGTATCCGGCCCGCGGAGTCGATGTACACGTCGCCCTGGGGCAAGGTGATTGCCCCGCTCGCGCCCATGACCGGATACCCTTCGCTGTTGACCAGGGTCCCCTCCGCGCTGCGGTGGAAATTGCCGTTACGGGTGTAGTACTCGTTGCCGTCCACCTGGACCTTGAAAAAGCCCTCGCCCATGATGGCCACGTCCAGGGGGTTGCCGGACTCGCGCAGGCCGCCCTGGGAAAAGTCGGTGCGGGCCATGGCCAGGCGGGGTTTGGCGATGATGGTGGGATCCGGCAACAAGGTGGGCGAACGCAGGGTGGAGCGGGCCTCCATGATGGTGTCATGGGCAAAGTGGACCATGACGTCCTTAAAGGCCAACCGGTCCTGTTTGTAGCCCGTGGTGTTGGCGTTCGCCAAATTATTGGCGATGATGTTGAGCCGGTGCTCATTGGTCAACGCCCCGAAAAGCGCGCTGTACATGCTGTCCTGCATAAGGGGGACTCCTTGTTGGACGGATTCGATGCAAGATCAAGGCCAAGGGCTGGGCAGGAAGGGCGCGGACTTTTCCTGGAAAAACCTTCGGAAATGTTTTCTGCATCCGCTGGAGACTGTTGACAAACAAGATACGCGCGAATATGGTCTCGTATTCGGGGAGCGGGTGTAGCTCAGTTGGTAGAGTACAAGCTTCCCAAGCTTGGTGTCGCGGGTTCGATCCCCGTCGCCCGCTCCAAACTCCGCGCCGGGTTTTCCGGCGCGGCGGCGGCGACCGGAAGTCAACCCGAGAAGCGTCCTCGGGCGGACTGTTTCTCCCCTGGACCCAACCTGGATTCGGCCCCAGGGCCGATTCCGCCGCGAAGCTCTTCGCCGACTGTCCCACACGGGGCCGACGGCACGCGGTAGACGCATCCTGTTAGCTTTTACATGACGTGCAACGGGGTGGCCACCTGGCCCCCCTTTTCTTTTGCAAGGGATAGTGCTTTTGCCACATTTGCCGACTGACGACATCACGCGCCTGGCCGAGACCTTTCTCCGCCACCAGGGCCTGAGCTTGTGGGGGCTGGAATACCTGCCCTCGGGCAAACGCTCGGTGCTCAGGGTCTATGCGGACTTGGCCGGCCACGCGGAATCCAGCGGGCAAGACAATGGGGTAAACGGCGTACTGCTCGACGAACTGGCCAAGGTCTCGCGCAACCTGTCCGTGGCCTTGGACGCCGAGGACCTTATCCCTGGCTCCTATGTCCTGGAAGTCTCCTCACCCGGCTTGGACCGCAAGTTTTTTTCTTTCGAGCAACTCGCCGAATATGTCACGCACGACATTGAGGCCGCGCTGCACGACCCGTGCCTGGACCCCGAGTTTTCAGGACGCAAGCGCTTCAAGGGCAGGCTTGTGGCCCTTGCGGGCGACACTCTGACCTTGGAAGTGGACAACCGGGAAGTGGATCTGGCTTGGCCCGAGATTAAATCGGCCAGGCTCGCGCCCAAGTTCGAGGACCCGGAAAAGGCCCTTGCGCCCAAAAAGCGCGGCAAGAAAAAAAAGTAACCTTGAACACCCAAGCACTGACGCACCAGTGACCAAGTCCCGGCCTTGTCCGGGGCGTATATGGAGAGGACACACCCATGAGTTCGGAACTGAAAAAAGCCATTGATCAGATCAGCAAGGACAAGGGCATTGACCGCGACCTGCTTGTGGACACCCTTGAGGAGGCGGTCAGATCCTCTGTGCTCCGTAAATACGGCGACCAGATCGATACGGAAGTGGGGTTCAACGAAGAGACCGGCGAGATCGAGGTCTACCAGTTCAAGATCGTCACTGACGACGTGGGAGACCCGGCCACGGAAATCGATTTGGAAGAGGCGGTGCAACACGACCCGGGCGTTCAGTTGGAAGATGAAATCGGTTTCCGCTTGTCCGTGGAGGACTTGGGCCGGATCGCGGCCCAGTCGGCCAAGCAGGTGATCATCCAGCGCATGCGCGACGCCGAGCAAGAGATCATCTACGAGGAATACAAGGACCGCAAGGGTGAGATCGTGTCCGGCATTATTCAACGCCGCGACCGGGCCGGGTGGATCATCAACCTGGGCCGCACCGAAGCGCTGCTGCCCAAGGAGGAGCAGATCCCCAAGGAGCGCTTCAAGCGCGGCGACCGCATCCAGGCCTTTATCATTGACGTGCGCAAGGAAGGCCGCGGCCCCCAGGTCATCGTGTCCCGTTCCCATCCCGATTACATGGCCGCCCTGTTCAAACGCGAAGTGCCCGAGGTGGACGACGGCACGGTGCAGATCATGAACGTGGCCCGGGATCCGGGTTCGCGCGCCAAGGTGGCCGTGCTCTCCAAGGACCGGGACGTCGACCCCGTGGGCGCATGCGTGGGCATTCGCGGGTCGCGCATCCAAAACATCGTCCAGGAACTCAGGGGCGAACGCATCGACATCGTGGTCTGGAGCCCGGAAATCGCCACGTACGCGGCCCATGCCCTGTCCCCGGCCATGATCTCCCGGATCATGGTGGACGACGAGGAACAGCTCCTGGAAGTAGTGGTCTCCGACGACCAGCTCACCCTGGCCATTGGCCGCAAGGGTCAGAACGTGAAGTTGGCCTCCAAGCTCCTGGGCTGGAAAATCGACATCTATACGGAAAGCCGTTACAGCGAGATCAACGCGGGCCGCGAGACCCTGGAGCAGTTGGCCAGCGTGGCGGAAATCTCCGTGGAGCAGTTCATTTCCGCGGGCTTTGAAAATGCGGGCCAAGTCTCCGATGCCTCGGACGAGGTCCTGACCGAGGCCTTGGGCCTTGACCTCGACTCCATCGGCAATATTCGCGCGGCCATCAATCTGCTGGGATTGGCGCCCAAGAAGGACGAGGAAGACGCCGAAGCCGAGGGCGAAGAGAGCGCTGAACCCGAAGCCGAGGCCCAGACGGAAACCGAAGCGGCAGCTGATTCCACGCCGGAAGAGACTGCCGAGGCCTTGCCCGCGGAAGACGAACCAGCCGGGACATCTGAAATCGAGTCGGAAGCCGAGCTCAAGGCCGGGGACGACACGCAGTAATATATCCGCCCCCAGGGGCGGTCGAGCAAGACACCATAATCAGCACGGAAGAACGCGCAATGCCGGAAGCACACGTACCCATCAGGACCTGCGTCATCTGCCGGGGGAAATTCCCCAAGGCGGAACTGAACCGCTTTGTGTGTCCGCCCGAGAGCGGACCCCAAGCGGCCTTGACGCCGGATCCCGAACAACGGCTCGCGGGGCGGGGGTTTTATCTCTGCGCCGAGGAACCTTGTGGGAAACGTTTTGCGCGATACGGCGGTTGGCGGGCGAAATGCAAGGGGGTTGCCCATGGCGACTGAAAAGATACGGGTCCGTGACCTGTCCGCTGAACTTGGAGTGACCAACAAGGAGTTGCTCCAAGCCCTGCGGGAACTGGGCATCCAGGCCAAGAGTCACATGTCCGCGGTCGAAGAAGAGGTCGTGGACGAAGTGCGGGCCAAGTTCAAGGAGAGCACCCAGTCCACGGAAGTGGTGCGTAAGGAAATTCAGCCCGGCGTCATTGTCCGCCGCCGCAGAAAATCCGTTCCCAAATCCGAGGAGCCCGCAGCGGAGGCTGTTGCCGAGGACCAAGAGCCCGTTGAAGACGATGTTGAAGCGGAAGAGCCTACCGTGGCCGAAGCCCCCGAGGCCGTGGAGGAAGCTGCCGAGTCCGAAGACGTGGAACTTGAAGCCGAGCCCGAACAAGCCGAAGAGGCTGAAGAGGCTCCTGCCCACGCCAAGATCATCAAGTCCGTGGATGAGCAGGAGGCTGAATCCGAGGCTGAAGTTGAGGCGCCTGAAGAAGCCGAGCTTGAAGCCGAGGAGGTTGCCGAGGCGGTAGAGCAGGTAGAAGAGCCCGAGGCCGAGGAACTGGAAACTGAAGCCGAGACTGCTGATCT
The DNA here is from genome assembly GCA_004796465.1 of Desulfovibrio sp. Taxonomy (GTDB): domain Bacteria; phylum Desulfobacterota; class Desulfovibrionia; order Desulfovibrionales; family Desulfovibrionaceae; genus MADRE1. The sequence goes on along the minus strand of QZKZ01000049.1, from coordinate 7,739 downwards.
CGAAGCAGCTGATTCAGTTGAAACCGAGGCTGAGGACGCTGAGACGCCTGAGGCCGAGCCTCAAGAGCAGGAAGCTGCCAAGGAGGCCGAACCGGTCGAAGAAAAGGCCTCTGAACAGGCCGTGGCGGAAGAGGCCAAAGCCGGAGAAACCAAGGCCAAGAAAAAGAAAAAGAAAAAAGAAGACGCTGCAGGACCCCAAGTCAAGATTATTTCCATGCCCGATCCAGCAGCTGAAAAGCCTGCACCCAAACCCAAGCCCGCGGCCCCGTCCCGCCCGCCCCGCACCGGGGCTCCCAGGGCAGGCGCGCACCGGCCTAGTGCACCGCCGGCTGCTCCTGCTCCTGACAGCAATAAGAAGCAGAAAAAGGGCAAGCGCATGGTGGACTTCCACCAGAACCTCACGGAAGAGGAAAGCCGCCGCCGCACCAGCCTGCAGATCAAGAAAAAGCGCAATGTGGACGTTTCGGACCGCACGGGCAAGGTACGCGGCGGCAAGCGCAAGCGCCAGACCGCTGCAGAAACCGCCGAGGCGGCCATCAAGGCGGCCCAGGCCAGTTCCCCGACCAAGGCGGCCAAGCGCAAGGTCAAATTTGACGAAGCCATCCGCGTCTCGGACATGGCCCACCAAATGGGCGTCAAGGCCCAGGCCCTGATCAAGGTCCTGCTCAGCTTGGGCGTCATGGCCACGATCAACCAGTCCTTGGACCAGGACACGGCCACCCTGGTGGCTTCCGAGTTCGGCTACGGCGTGGAAAAGACCGGCTTTTCCGAGGAAGACTACCTGGCTCCCCGCGAAGAGGACGCGCCCGAGGATCTCAAGCCCCGTCCGCCCGTGGTCACCATCATGGGTCACGTTGACCACGGCAAGACCTCGCTGCTCGACGCCATCCGCCGGACCAACGTGACCGACGGCGAGGCTGGCGGCATCACCCAGCACATCGGCGCGTACCACGTCAAGACCAAGCGCGGCGAGATCGTGTTCCTGGACACGCCGGGCCACGAAGCCTTTACCGCCATGCGCGCACGCGGTGCCCAGGTCACGGACATCGTGGTCCTGGTGGTGGCAGCCGACGACGGCGTCATGGACCAGACCCGCGAGGCCGTGAACCACTCCCGCGCTGCAGGCGTGCCGATCATGGTCGCGGTGAACAAGATCGATAAGGAAGGCGCCGACCCCGAACGCGCGCGGCGCGAACTGTCCGACTTGGGCCTGCTGCCCGAGGACTGGGGCGGAGAGACCATCTTCGCCGACGTGTCGGCCAAAAACCGCATCGGCATTGACGAGCTGTTGGAAATGATCCTGCTCCAAGCCGAGGTCCTGGAACTCAAGGCCAACCCGGACAAACCAGCGCGAGGCCACATTGTGGAAGCCCGGCTGGACAAGGGCCGGGGCGCCATCGCCACTGTGCTCGTGGAAGAAGGCACCCTCAACCAGGGCGACGCCTTTGTGTGCGGCTTGTACAACGGCCGTATCCGCGCCCTGTTCAATGACCAGGGCCGCAAGGTGAAAAAAGCGGGCCCAGCCATCCCCGTGGAGGTCCAAGGCCTGGAAGGCGTGCCCGAGGCGGGCGACGAGTTCGCGGTCATGGAAGACGAAAAGGTGGCCCGCCGCATTGCCGAACAGCGCCAGCTCAAGCAGCGCGAAAAGGCCTTGGCTAAGAAGTCGAAGGTCACCCTGGAGACCTTCCTGTCCCGCGACGCGACCAAGGAAGAGGCCGCGGTGCTCAACCTGGTCATCAAGTCCGATGTGCAGGGCTCCCTGGAAGCGGTCACCGAGTCCTTGCTCAAGCTGTCCACGGAAGAGGTCCGGGTCAACATCATCCACTCGGGCACGGGTGCGATCAGCGAACACGACATCATGCTGGCCTCGGCCTCGGAAGCCATCGTCATCGGCTTCAACGTGCGGCCCACGGTCAAGGCCAAGGACGTGGCCGAGCAGGAAGGCGTGGACATCCGCTTCTACGACATTATCTACAAGCTGGTCAGCGACATCAAGGACGCCATGAGCGGCATGCTCGCTCCGGAGATCCGCGAAGTCTACCTGGGCCAAGCCGAGGTGCGCGACACTTTCAGCGTGCCAAAGATCGGCGTCATCGCGGGTTGCGCCGTGGTGGACGGCAAGATCCTGCGCACCGCCGAGGTCCGGCTCCTGCGCGACTCCGTGGTCATCTACACGGGCCGGGTCTCGTCCCTCAAACGCTTCAAGGACGACGCCAAGGAAGTGCTCAAGGGCTATGAATGCGGTATTGGCTTGGAGAACTACAACGACATCAAGGTGGGCGATTTCATCGAAGCCTTTGAGCGCGTTGAGGAGGCCCGGACCCTCGAATAACCGGGGGCGACCATGGTCATCGGCATTTTGCGCCTGGAGCTGACCCTGCACGGCAATGCTTCGCTCAAGGGCAAACGCAACGTGTCCCGGAGCCTCAAGCACAAGCTGCGCAGCAAATTCAACGTCTCGGTCGCTGAGACAGAGGCGTTGGACAGCCACACCAGGCTGGTGCTGGCCGCCGTTACCGTGGGCGCCGACGCCAAGCACGTGCGGGGCAGGCTCACCAAGGCCATGAACATGGTCGAGGCGGCCGCGCCCGAAGAGATTACGGACAGCGACATGGAAATCGTGGACGCTGAAGTGCTGTACCAATAACTGGGCCAAGCGCCCGAAAAGGAAGTGTATGCGCCGAACCGATTCCAGGCGCGCCATGCGCATGGGCGACGCCATCATGCGCGAGCTGGCCGACGTGCTGGCCACCCAAGCCCAGGACCCCAGCCTGAGCTTGGTCACCATCAGCGGTGTGCGAGTCAACGCCGACCTGCGCGTGGCCGAGGTGCTGTATACGGGCGGCGACGACGAGTGCATGGCCGAGGCGGCCAAGGGTCTGGAACGGGCCTTGCCGCTCTTCCGCCGCGAGTTGGCCGCCCGTCTCGACACAAAACATGTGCCCGAGTTGCGGTTCCTCCGCGACACCTTCCTTGAGGAACAGGTATATGTGGGACAAAGACAAAGTCCGACAGATTCTTGAGAACGAGGACCATTTCCTGGTCACTTCCCACGCCAACCCTGACGGCGACGCCTTGGGCTCGACCTGCGCCATGGGCTGGATCCTCAAGGCCCTGGGCAAAGACTTCCGCTTGTACAACACCTCGGGCGTGCCCGACCAGTTCGACTGGCTTGAGTTTCCCTCGCCCCTGGAGGATTCTCTGGGTGAACTGAGCCGCCAGGGCTTCACGCCCAAGTGGGTCATCGCCATGGACTGCGGCGATTTCCAACGCATGGGCGAGGAACCGGCCAAGGCCCTGGATCCGGCCCGCCTGATCAACATCGACCACCACACGGGCAACAAGGGCTTTGGCGCGGTCAATTGGGTGGACACGGCCTATCCGGCAGTGGGCGAAATGATCGCCGAGTTGGCCGACGACCTTGCCATTGAGCTTTCCGGTCACTTGGGTGAAGCCGTGTATCTGGCCGTTGTTTCGGACACGGGCAACTACACTTACGGCAACACCCGCGCCGAGACCTTGGAGCTGGGCGCACGCATCGTGCGTTTGGGCCTGCATGTGGGCCGCTTCAACGCCAAGTACCAGAAACATTGGTCCATGAACCGGCTCAAGCTTTGGTCCCAAGCCTTGTCCGAGGCGGCCCTGCACTCCGACGGCAACATCGGCGTGGTGCGGGTGACCAAGGAGCTGCTGACCCGCACGTCCACCTCCAACTACGACCTGGAGGGGCTGGTGAACTTCATCCGCCGGGTCAAGGGGGTGCGCGTCTCGACCATGCTCAGGGAAAACGGCGACGGCCGCGTCAAGTTCAGCCTGCGTTCTGACGGTGACGACAATGTCCAGCGCGTTGCCGCGGAAATGGGCGGCGGCGGGCACAAGAATGCGGCAGCCGGATTCATCAAGGGCAGCCTCGACGCAGCTGAACAGCGCCTCATTGCTTCCATTCAAAAGGAACTGGGGCTAGAGTAGAAATATGGCTTACAAACCGCCACAACAGCACGGCCTGCTCGTGCTCAACAAACCCAAGGGTCCCAGTTCCACCCGTTGCTTGGAAAAGATCAAGCGCGGCCTGGGCCAGAAAAAGATCGGCCATGCCGGGACCCTGGACCCCATGGCCACGGGTGTGCTCCTGGTCATGCTGGGCAAGGGCACCAAGATCGCCCAATACCTGCTTGAAGGCGGCAAGACCTATTCGGGTCGGCTCAAGCTGGGCATGGCCACGGACACCTACGACATGGAAGGCGAGGTCACCCTGGAGAGCGACATCTCGGGCGTGGACCAAGCCGACGTTGTCGAGGAAATCCTTGCCTGGCGGGCCCTGACCAGCCAAATCGTGCCGCCCTACTCCGCGGCCAAGCATCAGGGCAAGCCCTTGTATAAACTCACGCGGGAGGGTAAGACCCCGCCCGTGAAGACAAAGTCCGTACGAATTTCCCGGGCCGAGGTCCTTGACGTGGACCTCCCCTGGGTCGACTTCCGGGTCGAGTGCGGCGCCGGCACCTACATCCGGTCCCTGGTCCACAGCCTGGGGATGCGGTTATCTTGCGGCGCCACCCTGTGCGAGCTCACCCGGGAGCATAGCCACCCCTTCAGCCTTGATCAGGCCCATGAGCTGGACCAGCTTCTCGACGACCCCGAGGGGTTCGCGGAAAAGGTCCTGCCCCTGGACAAGGCCTTGCCCCATTGGCCGGGGCTCACCCTGAGCGCGGAACAAGCCAAACTGGTGAAAAACGGCGCTCAACTGGAATACGGCCCGTCCATCGCCCTGGGCAAGACGTTCGCCCAAGGCCTCAAGGCCATGTTCCTGGCCCCTGACGGCGCGCCCCTGGCCCTGGTGGAAACCCAAGAGAAGGACGGCATACCGGTATGGTCCATCCTACGGGGACTTTGGCAGAATTGAGCCGCCCCGGGCTGCGTGGCTCCGATGGCGGACCAACGCGGCGAACATTCAAACATGGAGGTAAGCGCTGTGGCTTTGACCGTTGAGGACAAGCAACGCATTATCGACGAGTACAAGACTCACGAGGGCGACACCGGGTCGCCTGAGGTTCAGGTTGCGCTGTTGACGTCGCGCATCACCTATCTGACCGAACACTTCAAGACCCACAAGCATGATTTCCACTCCCGCACCGGCCTGCTCAAACTGGTGGGCCAGCGGCGGAAACTGCTGAACTACTTGAAGAAAAAGGACATTCAGCGCTATCGCGAGATAATCAAGCGCCTGAACCTGAGAAAGTAACACTATTGACCGGCCCCGGGACACGCTCGGGGCCGGCTTGTTTCCCGGCCGCATGCCTCGCGCAATCTGGCGGTGTGCTGCGTGGACCAGTTGTGCACGCACCGCATCTCCAGATTGCGGGATCGCGCGCCCGGGGACAAAGGAGCATTCATGCAATCCAATTTCAACATCACCCGTCTCGACACCACCATTGCCGGTGTGGAGATATCCCTGGAAACAGGCCGTTTCGCCAACCAGGCTGACGGCGCTGTCTGGGTCCGGTCGGGCGACACTGCGGTGCTGGTCACCGTGGTGACCCAGCCCATTAACCGGGACATCAACTTCTTCCCCCTGGTCGTGGACTACGTGGAAAAGATGTACGCAGCGGGCCGCATCCCAGGCAGCTTTTTCCGCCGCGAAATCGGCCGCCCCAGTGAACGCGAGACCCTGTGCGCCCGGCTCATTGACCGGCCCATTCGCCCGCTCTTTCCCAAGGGCTTCCGCGACGAGGTCCAGGTCATCGCCACGGTGCTCTCGGCTGACCAGGAAAACGATCCTGACGTGCTGGCCGTGACCGGCGCCTCAGCCGCCCTGCACCTGTCGAAGATCCCTTTTTTGGGGCCCATTGCGGGCGCGCGCATTGGCCGCATCAACGGCCAATTCGTGCTCAACCCCCAGAGCAGCGTGCTGGACCAAAGCGAGCTGAACATGGTCATGGCCGCTTCCCGCGAAGCCGTGGTCATGGTCGAGGGCGAGGCCGAGTTCCTGCCCCACGACATGCTGGCCGAGGCCATTGAATGGGGCCACGAGGCCCTGCAGCCCCTGTTGGACACCCAGGAAGAGCTGCGCGAAAAAGCAGGCATTCCCGTGATGGAGTTCACCCCTCCCGAGGAAGACCCCGAACTGGTGGGCAAGGTCACTGAGTTGGCCGAGGCCGACTTGGGCCAAGCCCTGAGCGTGGTCGACAAGATGGAGCGCAAGGCCGCCAAAAAGCTGGTCATGGAAAAGGTCATGGAGGGCCTGGCCCAAGATCCGCGTTGGGCCGAGGCTGAAGACGAACTCAAGAACGTGGACGACATTGTCAAGGACATTGAGAAGCGCATCGTGCGCGGCCGCATCAAGAGCGAGGGCGTACGCATTGACGGACGCGACACCAAGACCGTTCGGCCCATCCTCATCGACGCCGGGATTCTGCCCCGCGCCCACGGTTCCGCCCTGTTCGCGCGCGGCGAGACCAAGGTCCTGGCCGTGGCCACCCTGGGTTCGGGCCAAGACGAACAAAAGATCGAAACCCTCATGGGCGACGACAACAAGCGCTTCATGCTCCACTACAACTTCCCGCCCTACTGCGTGGGCGAGATCAAGATGCTGCGCGTGTCCCGCCGGGAAATCGGCCACGGCGCGCTTGCCGAGCGCTCAGTGACCCCGGTCCTGCCTTCCGAGGAAGAATTCCCCTTTACCCTGCGCATTGTCAGCGAAGTCATGGAATCCAACGGCTCCTCGTCCATGGCCTCGGTATGCGGCGCGTCCCTGGCGCTCATGGATGCGGGCGTACCGGTCAAGGCCGCGGTGGCGGGCATCGCCATGGGCCTGATCAAGGAAGGCGACGATTACATCGTTTTGACCGACATCCTGGGCGAGGAAGACGCCCTGGGCGACATGGATTTCAAGGTCGCGGGCACCAAGGAGGGAGTCACCGGCTTCCAGATGGACATCAAGATCGCGGGCATCCCGCCCGAGGTCATGCGCAACGCCCTGGCCCAGGCCCGCGAGGCCCGTCTGTTCATCCTCGGCGAAATGGACAAGATCTTGGCCGAGCCCAGGTCCGAACTGTCCGAATACGCGCCGCAACTGGAAGTGGTGCACATTGATCCCGACGTGATCCGCGTGGTCATCGGCCCGGGCGGCAAGAACATCAAGGCCATCACCGCCGAGACCGGCGCTGCCGTGGACATCGAGGACTCGGGCAAGGTCTCCATCTTCGCCCCGACCCTGGAGTCCATGGAAAAGGCCAAGGAAATGGTCCTGTACTACGACCAAAAACCAGAAGTGGGCAAAACCTACGAAGGCCCGGTCAAGAAGATCCTGGAGATCGGCGCCATCGTGGAGATCCTGCCCGGCGTGGAAGGTCTGGTGCACATCTCCCAGCTCGCCCTGGAGCGCGTGGGCCAGGTCACCGACGTGGTCCAACTGGGCGACACCATGAAGGTGAAATGCCTTGAGGTCAGGCCCGACGGCAAGATGCGCCTGTCCCGCGCCGCCATCCTGGCCGAGGAACAGGGCATCGAGTTCAAGGACACGGGCGCGCGTAGCGGCGGAGGCCGCCGTGACGACCGTGGCGGACGCGGCGGAGGACGCCGTGATGACCGTGGTGGACGCAGTGGCGGACGCCGCGACGACCGCGGTGGACGCGGTGGTGATCGTGGCGGAGACCGTGGCGGACGCAGCGGCGGCGGTGGCGGCGGAGACCGCTAGCACCTTTCCGGCCCAATTCAAGAAACAAGGGGGGAGCGGCTCTGGC
>QZKZ01000178.1 GCA_004796465.1 Desulfovibrio sp. | reverse complement strand
TCTTGGCTCAGGAATTGGGCCGCGTATGTCCCGCCCTGGTTCTCGATTTGAGCGGCAAAAGAGCGCAAGTGGTTGCGCGAGCCCTTCATGAGGTTCTGGTACACGACCATGATGTCGGTGTTGTCCGTGACGGCCAAATACTCCTGGATATCCTTGATATCCAGGTCCTCAATGGTCGCGCCCACGATAAGGGCGTCCAGCAAGGATTGCGCGCCCAGGGAAGTCAGGTCCGCATACAGGGCTTGCAGCTCGGGATTGGCGAAAACACCGGGCGCCGAGTCCGTGTTCACGTCCACAGAGTACCTGTCCAGAAGCGCGGCCACGCTGTCCATGTGCTGTTGCTCGCTGGCCGCGATGTTGGAGAAGATGGGCGTTCCCCACATCTCGGCCAGGGCCAGATACACGTCCCGGGCCAGCTTCTCCTCTTCAAACATAAATTCCAGGCCTGCTTGTTCTTCATGGCTCAAGTCTTGGACAGGCAGGTCGGCCACGTAGGAGGACATGTCGCCGCCACCCTGGCCTTGTCCGCCTTGGCCGCGTTGAGCCAAAGCGCCGCCTGCGGCCAGCAGGGCGAAGATAACGGTCAGGGCCAGGATCAATGCTGCAAGAAATAAGTTGGTGTTCCTCATGTCAGGAACCTCCTTTTGGGGTTTATCACCGGCTCATGGTGTGTTGCCGTAGGTAAACAGACAAGTAACATTTCAACAAAGCCTGTAAACCCCCCTGGGGTATTTTTTACACAAAGGAAACACGTATTTCCTAAAACCAGGTGGAATTCTTGTATTCAGCATATTCCGGATAGCTGCGGCACAGGGCCAGTTCCTCGCGCCAACGCCAGATCAGCACGTTGGCCATGGCAGGCACGGCAAGTGCCAAGCCAATCAAGGAGCCGGTATACAGCGGGAACCCCGCCAACCAAAACAGAAATCCCACGTACATGGGGTGGCGGAATTTGGCGAATACCCCATTGCGGATCAGCCGTCCCGGGCTGATGACGCCGCGAAGCTGCACCAGGGCGGCGAGAAACAGCAAGCTTCCCAAGAGACAGGAGATCAGTCCTCCCCAGACAACTCCCCGGGGCAAGGCCACCAGATGCGGGTCGTAATGGCACATCAGGAACCACGAGATCCACAACAAAGCCATGGAGACACCCACCAAGGCCATGACAGGCCCGGCCTGGTCGCTTTCCTCCTGGGCCGTGAATTCTACATATGTCCTCAAGCCGTTTGTCGCCACAAATACAACCAAACATACCCAAACCATACGTCCTCCCTGGCCCGAGCCCGGCAACGCACCGGGCTCGATTGAATTACTCTTCCGACTCCTTGGCCAAATTAGCGAGAACCCGATCATACAGCCGAGATAATGCCTCCACGTCTTGTCGGGAAACACTTGAAAAGGCGGAGGCAACGGCTTCCTTGGCCAAAGGCACAAGCTTGACCTGCAGCTCCCGGCCCTGGCGGGTGAGAAACACTCGCAAAAGCCGCTTATCCCTGGCGTCTGGCTCACGGCGGATGAGTCCACGCTTTTCCATGGCCGCGATGATCCGGGCCATGTTGTGGCGGTCGCGCACCACGCGGTCGGCCAATTCGCTTTGGTGCAGCCCTTCCTCTTCCCAGAGCCTGTTGAGCACCGCCCATTGGGGCGCAGTGATTTCAAAACCAGCCCGGGAAAATTTACGCTGCAAATACATGGAAAGATCACGGGCCAACCGGTTGATTTGGTAGCCCGGTGATTGGTCAATGCTGAAAGCCACGGCTCCTCCAGTTTTGTTGCTGTGACAACGTTGTTGTCGCAACATAATTGCGCCCATGATTCATGTCAATGGGGAAACAGCAGTGGGGGCAGGGCAATAAAAAAACGGGCCGGGCTCCAAGGCCCGGCCCGTTGAAGGGACAGAGGAAAATTATTTGGAGGCGGCTTCTGCGGCCAGGAAGCGGATAGAGATGATTTCGTACTCAATGGCGCCGCGCGGGGCATGGACCACCACTTCGTCGCCCACGCTTTTGCCGAGCAGGGCCTGGGCCACGGGCGAAAGAATGGAAATGGAGCCGTTGGCGTGGTCAGCCTCGTCCGGGCCGAGAATGGTGTATTTCTTGACCTCTTCGGTCTCTATGTCCTCGATCTCCACGGTTGCCCCGAACAGCGCGGTGTCGCCCTGCATGGTGCGCAGGTCCACCACCTGCATCAGGGGCAAGCGGGATTCGATGTGGCTGATCTTGGCTTCGAGCATGCCTTGGCGTTCCTTGGCCGCGTCGTAGCCCGCGTTTTCGCGCAGGTCGCCTTCCTCGCGCGCCTCGGCAATGGCTTGGATCACCGCGGGCCGCTCATTTTTGAGATCTTCGAGTTCACGCTTCAGTTTATCGTAACCTTCAATGGAAATAGGAATGCTGCTCATACCTGACGTCCTCAATTTTTCGATGATTTGGCCGCGGATCAGCTCGGGGTTGCCCATAGGAAATAGACCGAGCTGCGGCCTCGGGAATGGAATGTTTAGACTAGAGTGCAGGCTCAGGTCAAGCAGTGGAGATACGAAAAAGCAAGAAAACCGGCTCAACACGCCAGTTTTCGATCGGCCCTGCAGGACAAGCGCTTGCCGTATGGCGGGACAAGCGGATAGAATCATAAGGGACAGGCTTGGCAGAAAGGTGCTCTCACGGGACAAGGATGGGCTCGGCAATGAAGAAGAATATAAGGATACAGTGATGGCGGAAAAAGGAGTGATTTGCGGCGGGTGCTGGCTGGTGGACGTGAACAAGGTCATTGACCATTGGCCTGGGGAGGAAGGCATCGCGGTCATTGGCGGGGAAACCCTGCAAGGCGGCGGGCCGGGTATGAACCTGGCCGTGAACCTCAAGCGTTTGGGCGCGGATTTCCCAGTGAGCGCCGTGGGCGCCGTGGGCAACGACGCCCATGGCCGTTTCATCCTGGACGCATGCGCCAGGTACGCCATTGACACCGCGTACATGCACGTGCTTGCGGGAGAACGCACTTCGTATACAGACGTGCTCACCAATCAAGAGAGCGGCAAGCGGACCTTTTTTCATTCTCCCGGGGCCAACGGCGTACTGTCGCCCAGCCATTTTCCCGCGCCCCTGCCCGCCGGGTCACTGCTGCACCTGGGCGCGCCCGGCATCCATCCCACCATGGACGCGCCCTGGGAGGAGGAACCCAACGGTTGGGTCGCGGTGCTGAAACAGGCCCGCAAGCAAGGCCTGGCCACCAACATGGAGTTGGTCTCCTTGCCTGCGGAGCGTACTGCGGCCCTGGTCAAGCCTTGCCTGGAGCACCTCGACTCCCTGATCATCAATGACTTCGAGGCCGGGGCCGTGGCGGGCTTGGAAACGGTCCAGCAGGGCCAAACCCATGTGGAGGCGGTCAAACAAGCCGCCCAGTTGATCCTGAACATGGGAGTCAGGGAGATGGTGGCCGTGCATTTTCCCAAGGGCGCTGTTGTGGCGGTTCCGGGCCGGGAGGTCCTGGCCATGGGCTCGGTGGCCCTGCCCGCAGAGGAGATACTCTGTTCCGTGGGTGCGGGAGACGCGTTCGCCTCGGGCCTGACTTTTGGCCGTTTGCAGGGCTGGGACCTGGAGGATTCAGTGCGCCTGGGTCATGCGGCCGCCGCAGTGAACCTGCGATCCATGTCCACCAACGAGTGCCTGCCCGTGGCCGAGGAATGCCTGGCCATGGTGGCGACTTGGGGCTGGCGGAGCATGTAACAAGCGAGACAAGCACATGACGAACAAGAGTTGGGCGCAACCGGCGGGGTTGGGAGTTGTTTCGTTGCTGGTTTTGGTGGTGCTCTGGGCGGGAATGGCTCGGGCCGGACAAGTGGCTTGGCTGGAGTACAGCAATGCCCGATTTGGGTATATATTCTTCCACCCCGTGTACTTTGAGCCCCAGCCCGAAGCGGACAACGGCGATGGCCGCCGCTTTCTTGCCCCGGAATACGAGGCCGAGGCTTCTGCATGGGGGAGCGTGCTCCTGGCTCCATCCCTGGAGAATGAGTTCCAGCAGGTTCAGGGCTATCTGATTCAAGGCGGAGCCAGCGTGACTTACAGCAGCAAGGGCGAGGATTGGTTCGTGCTCTCCGGGTACGCGCCTGACGGGCGGATCTATTATCGCCGCACCATACTCCAAGACGGCATGCTCGCCTCGTTCATTCTGACCTATCCCGAGGTCCACAAGAACTTTTTCGCGCCAGTGGTCGAACTCATGGCCATGCACCTGCGTTTCGCTGAATAGGCATTGGCGAACAAGCCATCGTGATGTTGCATTTTTTATTGGTGCGAGTATTAAGGGGAGTACCCCCGGCGCTTATCAACCGCATGGAGGCAACCATGATCCCCAAAATACTCGCGCTACCCCTGATACTCCTGACCATTGTCACTCTATCCGCCACGGCCCTTGGCGATGACTCGGAACAAGGAACCGCTGACGCCAATCCCTCGGGCAACTGGAACTTCAGCCTGTACGAGTCGGCTGTGACCGGCATGTGCCCCATGGGCCAAGACGGCTCGGGAACCCTGACCATCCTGGACCAGGGTGGCGGCGCACTTACCTTGCAGTACGTCACCGGCATGCAATGCGATCCCAGCGACGTCTGCGTGCTCTTTGGCGCGTGCGACGGGAATCTTTGCGCCTTTTCCACGGAAGTCACAGTGGATGACGAGGGCGGCAAGGTGACCAACTCGGCCGAGTTGACCCTGGTGGCTCCCAACCACCTCGAAGGCGTGGGCAGTTCCGTGTACCAACATCCCCAAGGCTTCACCTGCAGTTGGAGTTACATGCTGACTCTGTCGCGGTGATGCCGGGCCTTGTGTGGGGCGCGGGCAAAGACGTCTCAATCGCTGTCCAAGTCCTTGCCCGCGCTCACCATGTGTCGCGTGTTGTCCCCATCTCCCAACAAAAGACGACTTAGGGGTTGCATACCCGGCAAGGAACGTACCCTGCGGCGATGGCTTCGTCGCGGGTCTGGAAAATGCGTGTGCAGTGCGGACAGTTATAATACCTGCACAAGGCGGAATGGAATTTATGGGAGTTGGTGTTGCCGTGGTAGGGAGCACCGGCAGGCGCTGGTGAAGCCGCCAATAATCCGCAGATCGCCATGAGAAGGAAAAATACGGCGATACGGCGAAGTACACTCGGGCCAGGGAAGGGGAGGATGGGCATGGCTGGCCTCAAGATAAGCGTCGCATATTAAGCAATCGATTCCATGGCATGCAAATAAAATCAAGACAAAGGAGTATGATTCGCTTCAAGGGCAAGGAGATATTGGTCTTCTGTATCCCGGATGCAATGGGAGTAAAGGGAAGTTTTCTGGACAAAAGCAGGCAAATAGGCCACATAGCAGCCCCATACGCCGCAATTTTGCGGTGGATTCGGCGGCATTTTCGATGTTTCACCCAAGGAGATGAAATGAGAGTATTATTGTTGATACTGGTTGTGGTGTGTGTGATTGTGGGCTTTTTTGGCTCGGCTCTGGCCCAGGATGAAACTGCGGGCGAACCCGTGGTGGTCTTGTCCACCACCCAAGGCGATATTAAGATCCGCTTTTTCCCGGATGTGGCCCCGGCTCATGTGGAGAGCTTCCTTGCTCACGCGGAAAGCGGCTATTTCACGGGAACCACGTTTCACAGGGTAATTCCCGGCTTCGTGATCCAAGGCGGCGACCCCAATTCCAAGGACGACGACCCCACCAACGACGGCTACGGCGGCCACAGCTCTGCAGGCCCGGGAACTTACCTGCCCGCTGAGTTCAACTCCATTCCCCACGAGCGCGGCATTTTGTCCATGGCCCGCAGCCAGCACCCGGACAGCGCGGGCAGCCAGTTTTTCATCTGCGTGGCTGACGTGCCGTCCCTGGACAACCAGTACACCGTGTTCGGCCAGGTGGTGGCGGGCATGGACGTGGCGGACCGCATTGTGAACGCCCCCCGCGACAGCCGCGACCGGCCCCTGGAAAACCAGACCGTTCTCAACGTGACCATTGAGTACTGGACCCCGGAGCAGATCGACGAGGCCTTGGCCGTGTTGCAGTAGCAGTTGTTTCTTTGCGGAAAACTGAAGGCCGGGGCGTTTGCCTCGGCCTTTCTTCATTCGTGGTCCCTGGATCTGTAATAGGGAATGGCTACTGCCCAGGCAGGCGCTCCCCGGGATGTTCCGGAAACAAGCCCAACATGTCGTCCCATTCTGTTGAGGGAAAGGTCTCTGTAAGATCAAGTTCGGCCACCGGCTTGGAAAGGTCATGAAAGTAGTACACATCAATGGTTTTTTCCGAGAGATTGTAGACCAAGGAATGCAGGGTGGGAAAACCCGTGCTCAAGTCCCGGTGAGTGGCGGCGAGGATGTTGCGCATGTTGCACTCGTCAGCCCAGGGGGTGTCTTGGATCATCTCCTTGGCAGTTAAGTAGTACCAGCAGGCTATCTCGTCTTCGCTCGTGTTTGACCGCCGGAAATTGGTGGCCACGAGCCAGGTGCCCTGCATGCGGTAAGCAAAATCTCCCTCGAAGATGACGGCGTTGCCCTGCGCGTCGGCAAGAAGAACCTGCCATTTTGTCATGCCTACCAGGCTGTAGTGATCAAAAAGCGCCAGGGCCTCGTCCACCGTGGCGCAGGTAGCAAGCACCTCTTCGAATAAATCGCTCTGGAACAGGGGTAGCCTCTGGAACAAGGGTTTGCCTTCCTGTCCCGCCACCTTGTGTTCTGGCGCGAAGAACCCGTCAAAGACCAAGCCCTGGTCGTTCATCCCGCCCTCGGGTGCTGGTTCGTCATCATCCCAATAGCCGAAAACCACATACCCGTGGCGCTCGCCTTCGGCCGCCTGAAAGCGGTATCTCGTATACGGGTAATACCAGTCTTCGTTCTTGCCCACGATGACGCTGCCGTCGCCAGTGAGAACAACACCGGTGCAGGCCTGGGCCCTACCGCCTAACAGCATGAGGCAGCACAGCACGGCAAGGATGATTTGAGGGGTCATGGTCAAGCTCCTTGGGATATGGGAAAGGGCTGTAGCATAAGGCGGTCAGTGGTGGAAGCAGGAAACAGGCGAAGAGAGTCCCTCCACTCCTGAGGTCCGAACTGGGGAGTGACTCCAAGCATGGCTGGTGCCGCCCCTATCCAGGCTTGGTTATCCCCAAGGCCAACATGCGGGAACGCAGCGTATTGGGTTTGATCCCCAACAGCTCTGACGCGCTTCCGTCACCTTGGATTTTCCCGTTGGAGAGCTCCAGGGCATTGAGAATATTGATTCGTTGCCGCTCTTTCCACTCGTCTTCGGTAATGATGGATGAAGTTGGTGGCTCTTCGCTGCCCTTACGAAACGAGCCGAGCTGCAGCATCTCGAAATCCAGTTCAGCGCCGCGCGCCGAGATCACGGCCCGTTCCATGACATTCTGCAATTCCCGGATATTGCCGGGCCAATTCAGGGTGGCCAGTCTCTTGATCACCCCTTCGTCCACGAGGGGCCTGGGCAAGCCCAAACGCAGAGCCGCTCCCTTGATGAAATGGCGGGCCAGCAAGGGAATGTCCTCCCTGCGTTCGCGAAGCGCAGGCACTCGAATGGGAAAAACGCTCAAACGGTAGTAGAGGTCCTGGCGGAACCGTCCGGCATCCGCTTCTTGCCGGAGGTCGCGGTTGGTCACCGCGATGATGCGAGCCGAAACCTTCCTGGTCCGGACATCGCCTACCCTCTCGAACTCCCCTTCCTGGAGCACGCGAAGCAGCTTGCCCTGTAGCTCCAAGGGGATTTCCCCCACCTCGTCCAGCATCAAGGTGCCGCTGTCCGCTACCTGGAAACGCCCGACCCGGTCCTTGACCGCGCCTGTGAACGCGCCCCGCACGTGACCAAAAAACTCGCTTTCGAACAGGCCGTGGGGAACCGCGGCGCAATTGACCCGCACAAAGGACTTGTTTGAACGCTGGCTGCGGTCGTGGATGGCCCGCGCAATCAGCTCCTTGCCCGTGCCGGACTCCCCTGTGATCAGGATGTTGGCGTCAGTCGGCGCGGCCACTTCGATCTGGTCCAAGATGCGCAACAGCACTTCGCTTTTGCCAATGATTTTGTCGTACAAGGCCTTGCGGCGCACTTCCTCGCGAAGGTAGGTGTTCTCCTGCTCAAGACGTTTTGTCTGGAGGTCAATGGTCTCATAGGCCTGGGCATTGGCAATTGCCGCAGCAAGATAGTCAGCCAAAATGCCGAGCCACCTGGCACTTTCGTTGAAACCCTCGTCAAAGGCCGGATAAAAAAAGATGCCCAAGACACCAACCAGCTCTCCCTTGAACTGCATGGGAAAGGCCAGGCTGGATTGGATGCCTTCCTGCTCGGCCCAATCCGGACGGTTCCACTTCGGACCGTAACACATCACGACCTGGAGTTCCTTGGCCGCGGCCCCAATAAGCGGATCAGAAACAGATACGCGGGCATAGGAGTCCTCCCCGCTATCCCATGTCTGTGGCGCGGAATCCGTTCGAAATTCACTCCATTTCAAGGACAAGATCTGCTCGTCATCTTCAAGGAGCCAAATCCCCAGGGCTGCTGCGTGCGGCCGTTGGTGGAAATACGCCCGGCACGACTCAAACACCCCTTGCAAGGAGCGTTCGCGAACCATGCCCAAGAGGGTTTCCAGGAGCAAGTCAACACGAAATTTCGTTGGTGCTTCAGGGTTCTCCATGAGGAATGCATACTGGCCGTCACGATATTTCGCAACCATTTTTAGTATTTCACTACGTATCGTCATGGATAACTTTTTCACGCACTATAAGAAAAATATTTAAATACAGCGTGTTGATTCGAAGTTCCCATCTGGCACGTCCGTTGCTCTCAGGGGATATCATTCGAAAATCTATCTAAGAGGAGTCACGAGATGAAAGAATTTCAACCCCTGAAACCTGTGAGGTGGGGCAGCGTCAGTATGTTTTCCGCGCTGATCCTGCTGGCCAATTGCATCCTGATGCTTGTTTTCGCCCCAATGCATGGGCTCCACCTTGCCTTTGACATTGGGCTTTTGCTGGGAGCGGCAACCACGCTCTCGATTCCCGAAAGCAAGGCGGGCCGGGTGATTGCGCCCATATCTCTGGGCGCGTTCATGGGGCTGGCCGGTGTCTTCGGACACATCATGAGCGGGCTGGACGTGTGCCTGCCCCTTATCCTCCTGACAAGCACCTGCTTGTTCATCGGGTGCCGCATCGGCAGAAGCCTTCTGACGACCACCATCTAATTAAGGAATGCATTATGAATCGACGCCATTTTCTTGTGGGCATGGGCTGTGGAACCCTGGCAGTGGGCATGGGCGGCGCCGGCTTGGCCGACATGACCCCGGCTCTGCCTATGGCAACCGAGGAGCGGATCAACCTCGCCCTGGAGCGGTTGCAGCAGGGATATCATTGCTCCCAATGTGTATTCGAACCCTATGCGGCTGAACTCGGGCTATCCGTGGAAACCGGGCGCAAACTGACCGCCCCCTTGGCAGGGGGAGGCATCCCAGGCGGCAACTGCGGCGCCATTGGCAGCGGGTATCTCATCCTCGGGGCTAAATTCGGCTCGGAACTGCCCAGGACGCCCGACGGCCAAGGCCACGAAGAGATGCTTCACATGTACGCTAAGGTCCATCAGTTCGTTGACCAGTTCACGACCCAGTATGGGAGCATAACCTGTTTGGGACTCACCGGCGTCAACGTGTTCGTGACCGAGGGGCGCCAACTTGGCCGGGAAGCAGGCGCTTTTGCCAATTGCGGCAAATACATCAGCACCGCCATCTCGATCATGGACCAGCTCATTGCTCAGGGCTGAGGGGGAGTGATGTAAGCGAAGGATGTCAAAATTGCTGTAAACGGGCTTCCAGGACAAGATCCGGAAGCCCGTTTTTTTATGCGGGGAAGGTGGGAACCCTTGACCGCCATGAGCTATGGCGAGTCTTGCCCTCACCACCCTCATTGTGTAGGGAAAATTCCGCAAAGCCGTATTTAAGAATTGGAAGCCAACAACAGCGGCTTTCCCTGATACCTCACCACTCAATAACAAACCGGCAGCCAGGGTTGCCTGTGATGAACCATACTGAAGAAACCATTATCAACCACGCCACCCAGTCGGCCTTTGAGTCCACTCCCCAACCGTTTCCGGAGATCACGGCGGAACAGCGGCGGGGGGTGATCAGACGGACCTTTCTGGAGCGGCTCAGCACCGCGCTGTTTCTATTGGCGCTGGTTGCCTACCCCATTTCCATGCTCCGGGTCCCTGCTATCGGCTTCAACGCTGTCCACGTTTTGCAGACCGTGCTCGCGGTGGTGGTGATAGTAACTTTTGCCTTCCGAAAAAAGATCAGTGATGTCAGCTTGATACT
Source organism: Desulfovibrio sp. (assembly GCA_004796465.1). Taxonomy (GTDB): domain Bacteria; phylum Desulfobacterota; class Desulfovibrionia; order Desulfovibrionales; family Desulfovibrionaceae; genus MADRE1. Next base: position 1,113 of record QZKZ01000178.1, on the reverse strand, counting down.
GGTGTGCGTCAGTGTTTTTTCCCTGCTGAGCGTCGGTGGCGTCCTGCAATACGGCATTATGTCCGGGGGATTTCTGTTCGCCATAGCAGCGGTGTTCACCCTGGCCACCACCCTGGGCGTGCGCAGCTCCATCGCCTTTACCGTGGCCTTTCTGCTTTGTTTGTCCCTGGCGGCATGGCTGCACATCACCGGCAGGTTCGAGCTTCCCGTGGAAGCGGGCCAGTATTTCCTGCTTCCCAGCGTTTGGGCCACAGTGGGGGCGTCCTTTTTAATGACCGCGGGCGTCTTCATCATCGCCATATCCAGCTACATCGCGAACACCCACCAACTCGTCAGCACCATCATTCAGCAGAACAAGCAGATCGAGCACCTGGCCAACCATGATTTCCTCACCGGGCTGCCAACCCTCAGGCTTGCCCAGGACAGGTTGGACATGGCCATTGAGCAGTCAAGGCGGACTTCCGGGCAACTGGCCCTGCTCTATCTGGACATTGACGAGTTCAAGAGCATCAACGACACCTTTGGGCATGAGGCAGGCAACATGGTGCTGCTGAGCGTGGCGAGGGGGATGCTTGACGTGGTGCGCGCGGGCGACACGGTCTGCCGGATCGGCGGGGATGAGTTCATGATCCTGCTTTCCAGCATCCCGGACCGTGAAAATGTGCGCAACGTCTGCGAAAGGCTGCTCAAGACCGTTGGCCGGGAACTCATGTACCACGGCATGCCTCTTCAGGTGAGCATGAGCATCGGGGTGGCCCTGTTTCCCGACCATGCCAACGACGGAAAGACCCTGCGGCGCGCTGCTGATGCCGCCATGTACGAGGCCAAACGCATGGGCAAGAACCGCTACCGTTTTGTGGAATCACCCTTTCCCGCTGCTTTTGAGCAGAGTTCCCACCACATCCCCGTCATAAAGTAAGTTCACGCACCCGTTCGAATGCGCGTTTCCCTTCATGAGAGGGTCCATGCACCGCCATCTTCCGGCGGGTGTCAGCGTTCGTTGAGAAAACGCTTGTACACCTGGTAGTGGTCCGTGTCCTGGTATCCAATGGGCTGGACCGGGGTGTGGTCAAAGCTGTAAATGGTCGCCTCAGCGCAGGCCATGAGCAGGGG
>QZKZ01000120.1 GCA_004796465.1 Desulfovibrio sp. | reverse complement strand
CGCCCTGGTGCTCGTGCTCATGGAGCGCAAGCTGGCCGGGCATTTCCAGCGCCGTCCCGGGCCGTATGAAGTTGGCCCGCACGGTACGCTCCAGCCCCTTGCCGATGCCCTGAAATTGGTGGGTAAGCAGCTCTTCACCCCCAACGGCGCGGACACGTTCTTGTTCTGGCTGGCCCCGATTCTGGCCTTCCTGCCCCTGTTCATCCTGTTCATCCCCATTGAGTTCGGGCCCGGCCTCTACGGCCTGGACTTCAACCTGGGCATCTTGCTGGTTCTGGCCTTCGCGGGCTTCAGCGTGCTGTCCCTGTGCATCGCGGGGTGGGGCTCCAACAACAAGTACGCGCTCCTGGGCGCTGCCCGGGCCGTGGCTCAATCCGTGGCCTACGAGATTCCGCTGCTGCTGTCCGTGCTGGCCATTGCGTTCATGACCGGCACCCTGGACCTCGCGGTCATGGTCGACGGGCAAGGCTCCTGGCCCTGGGAGTGGAACTTCGTTTACCAGCCCGTGGCCTTCATCATCTATTTCACTTGCGCCGTGGCCGAGACCAACCGCGCTCCATTCGACTTGCCCGAAGGCGAGTCCGAGCTGACCGCAGGGTACCACACCGAATACTCGGGCATGGGTTTTGGCCTGTTCTTCCTGGCTGAGTACACGGAGATGGTGATCGTCTCCTGCATCGCCACGGTGCTCTTCCTGGGCGGCTGGAAAGGCCCCATTGTCGACGGAATCTGGTGGTTCGCCATCAAGGTCTACGTGCTGGTGTTCCTCATGATCTGGTTCAGGTGGACGTACCCCCGCATCCGGTTCGACCAGATGCTCAACATCTGCTGGAAGTGGATGATCCCCTTGGCCCTGTTGAACCTCTTTGTCACCGCCGTTGTGATGAAGATCGTGTAGCCTGGGCCACACCGAGATCAATCCGAGCAAGCAGCAAGGGGACGCATTCATGCAAGAGTCAAAACGGTTTCCCAACCAGAGCGGCTGGGAGTATTTTTGGACGAATTTGAAGGACTTGTGGAGCCTGATCGTGGGCCTGCGGGTCACGGGATCCAACTTCATCAAGCCCGTGCGGACCACGTTCTATCCGCGCGAGACCGTGGCCGGCGAGGACTTCGCGCCGTATCGCGGCCACATCGAGCTGGTGGGCAAGCCCAAGGACCCGGCCACGCCCAAGTGCGTTGTCTGTATGATGTGCGCCAAGGTCTGCCCTTCGGGCTGCATCACCCTGAAGAAGGCCAAGGCTCCCGAAGCCAAGGAAGGCGAGGAAAAGCCCAAGGCTCCCAAGACGCCCTCCTCCTTCAACCTCAATTATAATTTGTGCAGCCTGTGCGGCTTGTGCGTGCAAGCCTGCCCGGCCAAGTCCCTGCGCCACTCCAACAACGTCTACTTGGCGGGATTCGAGCGCGCGGACTTTGAATTCGACCTTATGGCCAGGCTCAGGAACCAGGCCGCCAAAAGCGGTTCCACTGCTGAGGACAAGGCTGCTTGAGCATCCAAGCAGTGTACCAGGAACTTAGAAGGCACTTTGCGGGAAAGGCATCATGACTGAAGAATTGATGGCAAAAGCAATGTTCGTCCTGTACGCGGTTGTCGTACTGGGCGGCGGCCTGATGGCGGTATTCAGCCGAAGCCTCGTGCGGGCGCTGGTCGGGCTTATTCTCACCCTGTTCGGAGTCTCGGGCATGTACATGCTCATGGCCGCGCCGTTCATGGCCATGATGCAGGTGCTCATCTACGTGGGCGCGGTGGTGGTCCTGATCTTTTTCGCCATCATGCTCACCAAGGCCAAGACCGCGGGTGAGGAAGGCGGCGCGCGCTCCAAGGTGGGCATCCTCCTGGCGGTTCTGGGCATGCTCGCGCCCGTGGGCATCATGACCTACCTCTGCCTGCAAATGCCCTACGCCTTCGCGCCCGGCGTGCAGCCCACGGAAGTGGAGATCAAGGCCCTGGGCGAGATGCTGATCAATGAATACGTCCTGGCCTTTGAGCTCATTTCGGTGGTGCTCTTCGTGGCCATGGCCGGAGCCATCCTGCTCGGTTTTGAAAGGAGGCGTGGACAATGACCCTTTTTGGACTGAGTCCCCTGGTGCTGTATCAGCTGGTGGCGCTGCTGCTGCTTCTGTTCGGCGTGTTCGGCTTCATCTGGCGCAGGTCCCTGGTGGGCATGCTCATCTCCGTGGAGCTCATGCTCAACGGAGCCGGGCTCTCCATCGTGGCCTCGGGCCAGCTCACCGAAGCCCCGGCCGAACTGAGCCAGCTCTCCACGCTGCTTGTCATGGGCTTGGCCGCTGCCGAGGCTACCCTCGTGCTGGCGATCATTCTCGTTGTTTCCAAACGCTTCGGCTCTGCCGAAAGCGAAAATGTTTCCGAACTGAAGGGATAGGCCATGCCGGAGCTCGTTGATACTTCCTGCGTCCTGTATCCGCTGTTTTTCAGCTTCCTGGCGCCGTTCTTCATTTATATCTTCAGGAAGAACGTCAATCATCGCGAGGCGGTTTCCTTCATCGCCGCCATCCTCACCTTTGTGAGCGTGCTGTCTTTCGTGCCTGGAGTGCTCAGCGGAAAGATCTATGTTTTCCATCTCTTCACCCTGATGGACGGGATCTACGTCAAGTTCACCATAGACGGTCTGGCCTGCATCTTCGGTCTGGTCGCGCCGTTTCTGTGGATCTTCGTGACCAGTTATAACATAGGGTACATGCGCGGCCTGTCCGAGCACGCCCAAACACGCTACTACGTGTGTTTTGCCGTGGCCATCTTCGGCGCGGTGGGCGTGGCCATGTCCGCCAACATTTTCACCCTGTACCTGTTCTACGAGATCATCTCCATCTTCACGTACCCGCTGGTTGCTCACCACCAGGACGACGCGGCTTGGGAAGGCGCGCGCAAGTACTTCGTGTACTTGATGGGTACTTCCAAGCTCTTTTTCCTGCCCGCCATGGTGCTCACCTACGTTCTGTGCGGCACTCTGGACTTCAACCTGGGCAGCCTGACCAAGGGTATCTTCCCGGCGGACGCCAACATCTGGCTGGTAACCACCACCTACTTCCTGTACGTGGCGGGCATCGCCAAGGCAGCCATCATGCCGTTCCACAACTGGCTGCCATCAGCCATGGTCGCGCCCACGCCGGTTTCGGCATTGCTGCACGCGGTCGCGGTTGTGAAGGCGGGCGTGTTCTCCTTGAGCCGGGTCATGCTGTCTGCTTTCGGCGTGGAAGTCCTGGACGTGAAGCT
>QZKZ01000421.1 GCA_004796465.1 Desulfovibrio sp. | reverse complement strand
GAACTGGAGCAGGAAGTGGGCGGCGAGCGAGTGGATTTCGACACCTTGCTCGCGGAGTCCGACTTCATCTCCGTGCACGCGCCCCTCAACGAGGCCACCAAGCATCTGTTCAATGCCGAGGCCTTCAGGAAGATGAAGGACACGGCCTTTCTCATCAATACGGGCAGAGGGCCGGTGATCAAGGAAGACGATCTGGTGGACGCGCTCACGTCAGGCGAAATCGGCGGTGCGGCCCTGGATGTGTACGAATTTGAACCCAAGATGGCCGAGGGCTTGGCCCAGTGCGCCAACACCGTGCTCTTGCCGCATATCGGCTCGGCCACCACGTCCTCGCGCAGGGACATGGCCTTGCTCGCGGCCGAGAATCTGCTGGCCATGATCAACGGCGGGGAGCCGCCCACCTGTCTCAACCCCGAGGTGCTCGCGCCCGGGGGCTAGGCTGTCGAGTGCTACCTGGCAAGGGTATGCCCCATCCTCTCTTGCCAAGCCTCCTCCATAGGGGCCGCTTTGTCCGCTCAAGGCGGCCCCTTGTTATGGGGGGGCGGGCCGGGTAGGCTCATACCAAGGAGAGTTTATGGACAGATTGCTGTTTATTCTCGCGGTGAGCTTTGGCTCGATCTTGGTCGGCTACCTGTTCAAGGCGGCGGTTGCTCGCGGCGAGTTGGGGGAAACACGGCAAGAGCAACTGAACGGGGTTTCGGCCAAGGTTAAGATCCTGGCCCTGGTCTTTTTGTTGCCCATCCCCATTTTCAACTCTTTTTGGAAGTTATCCCTGGGGTCCACTGAACTGCTGGCCTTTCCCTTTCTCGGCGTGTTGGCGTTTCTTACGGGCGGGACCGCGGCCATCGTGATCAGCCGCATGGTCAACATGGACCCGAGCAAGGCTGCCTCGGTTTTCGTGTGCTCCATGTTTTCCAATCTCGGCATCTTTGGCGGGCTTATCGGTTATGTCCTGTTCCAGGACCTGGGTTTTCTGCTGGTGCAACTCTACACCATGTTCGAGGTGTTCGTGTATTACGTGATCGGGTTCCCCCTCTCCAACCAGATCGCCAAGGGGGGCGGCGGGTTCCGGTTCCAGCTTTCCTGGATCAAGGAAAAAAAGGCCGCGTTCATCCCCATTACCGCCATCATCGTGGGAGTGCTGCTGCGGCTCACCGGCGTGCCCAGGCCCGAATTCATGGACCCCTTGGCTGGATTCCTGATTCCGGGCATCACGGCCATGCTCGGCGTGGCCATTGGCATGACTCTGCGCGTGTCCAGCGTTTGGGCCTACCGCGCCGAAGTCGGCCTGATCATGGCCGTGAAGTTTCTTATCGTGCCCTTGGTGGTTATTTCCTTGGGCTGGGTGCTGGGCATGGGCTCGCTCATGGAAGGTGTTCCTCTCAAAGTGTTGGTGATACTGACCTTCATGCCCTCGGCCTTTTTGGCCCTGGTACCGCCGGTGCTTTACGGCTTTGATCTGGAGATGGCCAATTCGGGTTGGCTGGCCACGACCCTGGCGCTTCTGCCCATTTTTCCCGTGCTCTACGTGATCCTGATGTGAGACAACCATGCGCGAAATATTGCAACAGATCATACAAGCCGCCATTGAGCGGGCCGACCCGGCCAAAGCCGTGGCCTCGGCTGTTGAGCGCCGGGGCGATACAGTCATCGTAGCGGGCGTGGAATATGACTTAGCGCGATTCAAAAGGGTGGTGGTGCTCGGCGCGGGCAAGGCAGCCGCGCCCATGGCCAAAGCCATGGAGGACATCCTTGGATCGAACTTAGACCAGGGTTTTGTCATTACCAAGTATGGTCATTCCCTGGACGTGGACCGGATTCAAGTGGCCGAGGCCGCTCATCCCGTGCCGGATGCTACGGGACAAGAAGCCACGGAACTCATGCTCGACATGGCCTGGAAGCTGGGGCCAGAAGACCTCATGTTCTGCCTGCTCTCGGGCGGGGCCAGCGCGCTGATGCCCGCGCCGCGTTCCGGCCTGACCCTGGCCCACAAGCAGGAAATCACCCATTTGCTGCTTTCCTGCGGCGCGGACATCGGCGAGGTCAACAGCGTGCGCAAGCACTTGTCCCGGATCAAGGGCGGGGGGTTGGCCCAGGCCTTGTATCCGGCCACCGTGCACACCCTGATCATCTCGGACGTGATCGGCGATCGGCTGGACGTGATCGGCTCCGGCCCGACCGCGCCCGACCCGTCCACGTTCGATGAGTGTCTTGAAG
>QZKZ01000172.1 GCA_004796465.1 Desulfovibrio sp. | reverse complement strand
TGGACGAGCCCACGGCCATCCTCGCGCCCTCGGAGATCGAGCCCCTGCTCACCACTTTGCGCAGTTTCCGCGACCAGGGCCGAACCATTGTGTTCATCTCCCACAAGCTGCAAGAAGTCCTTGACCTGGCCGCCCATATTTCCGTGCTGCGCAAGGTGGTGAACAAGGGCTCGATCTCCGAGGGCGCGAGGATGGCCGTGGGCTCGTCCAAGATCAGGACCTGGGCGTCCCGGACCAGGAGCTTGAGGATCTCCACCTGCTGCCGCTCGCCCATGGACAGGTCGTGGATGGCCCGGTCTGGGTCGAGCTTGATGGAAAAACGTTGGGCCAGGGCGCGCACGTCAGCCGAGGACCGGCACTTGCGGGCCCTTTGCTCCTTGCTGCTCAGCCCCAGGAGGATGTTCTCCGCGACCGTGAAGGGTTCCACCAGCAAGAAGCGCTGGTGCACCATGCCCACTCCAGCGGCCAAGGCTTGGGCCGGAGAGTTGAAGCGCGTTTCCTTGCCTTGGAACACAAGGGTCCCCTGGTCCGGCTTGTAGCGTCCGGCCAGGATGGACATGAGCGTGGACTTGCCTGCTCCGTTTTCGCCCAGCAAGGCGTGGATGGAGCCGGGGAACAGGTCCAGGCTCACGTCATGGTTGGCCACGGTCCTGCCGAACCGTTTGCCGATGGCTCGGAAGGAGACCAAGGGCTCGGACGCGGCCGAGTTTGAGGGCAAGGGCGAGGTCTGCATGAGAGTTGTCGTACGGGTTTCCTGGCTGACCAGCAAGCCTGACACAGTCGGGCCGGGGCGAAACGCTTCACCCCGGCCCGTGTTCATGGATTGCTTGAAGAGTTCCCTATTCAGGCAAGGAACCGCTCACGCCCTGGACAAACCAGTTCATCTCCGCGAGCAGCTGCACCGGAGTCAGGGCCACGCCGTCGGCCACCTGCTCTTCCCCGGCCTGGTTCATGATCGGGCCGGTAAAGATGGTGTCGTTGCCCGCCTCGATCTCGGCCTGGGCTGCCAGAACTTTTTCCTGCACCTCCGGGGGCACGGACGCGCCGAACGGAGACAGAATCGCGCCTTGTTCGTCCATGCCGCCCCAGTATTGCTCGGTCTCCCAGGTTCCTGCCAGGACTTGCTCCACGGTGCGGGTGTACACGGGACCCCAATTAAGGACCGTGGATACCAGGGCGCAGTCCGCGCCGTAAAAGGCCGCGTCCGTGCCGTAACCAATGGCCGGGACACCTCCGGCGCAGGCCGCCAAGGAGCTGTCCGCCGTATCCGCCATCTGGCGGATCAGGTCATGGCCGCCCGCAACCAGGGTCTCGGCCAGGGTGGTTTCGTTGATGGGATCGCGCCAGGCCTGCAGCCAGACAACGGTATTGACTTTGTCCGGATCGAACTCGGTACCGGACTCGGTCAGACCGCGCTCAAGGCCCAGGGTAAAGGCATTGATGCCGCGCACAACCTCGGGAATGGGGTGGGTGGCCACGGTGCCCACGTTTTTGTAGCCCATGAGTCCGGCAGTGTATCCGGCCAGGTACTCGGCCTGGTACATGCGCACGAAGTAGGTGCCCAAGTTGTCCGCGGTCATGTAGCCCGAACAGTGCATGAACACGGTGTCCTGGAACTCGGGAGCCACGGCCACCATGGGCTCCATGTGGGTGAAGGTGGTGGCGAAGATTACATCATAGCCTTGGGCTGCGTAGTCGCGGATCACGCGCTCGGCGTCGGCCGGGGCCATGACGTTCTCGGTAAAGGAAATTTCGACCTTGTCGCCCAACTGCTCTTGAAGATATTCAATGCCGTTGTAGTGGGCCGTGGTCCAGCCCTGGTCGTCAATGGTCTCCAAGAGCACGAAGGCCGCCTTGACCTTGTCTTGTTGCGCCCAGGCCGCGCCGGTGATCATAAGGGCCAGCGCCAGGCAAGTCATGACCGCGAGTCCTTTCCTCATGGCCGTCTCTCCTTTGTGGTGTCTTGTTTGGTGTTGTGGCCGACTGGAAGCAGAAGCCGGAACGTACTTGTATTGCTGCTGTCACCGGCTTGTCAACTTTCCCCTGCTTTTTTCATAAAAAATGCAAAAGGGTTGGGGTATGGCAAGGATTCCTCTGCCCGGTGAATTGCGCTATACCCTGTGCCATCCATTGCAAGGCACCCGAGGACATGGCCATGGTTGACGACATTCTCGATGCACACCGCGATACATCTGCCCCCGAGGAGATTCGGCTGGGCATTGCCCGTTGTCTGCTCGGGGACAAGGTGCGCTATGACGGCGGCCACAAGTTGAATCACTACCTGGCCGAGGAATTGGGCCGATACGTCACCTTTGTGCCCGTATGTCCGGAACTGGAATGCGGCATGGGCGTTCCCCGCGAGCCCATGCGCCTGGAAGGCGATCCCGGGGCTCCCCGGTTGGTCACCCATCACTCCAAGCAGGACCTGACGGAGCAAATGTTGGCTTGGGGCCGGGACCGGGTGGAAGAATTGGCTGGAGAAGGGCTCTGCGGCTATGTGTTCAAAACCAAATCCCCGTCCAGCGGCATGGCCAGAATCAAGGTCCATCAGGAAAAAGGCGGGCCCAAGCATACTGGTGTTGGACTCTGGGCGCGGCTGGTCATGGAACGCTACCCCCTGCTCCCTTGTGAGGATGAAGGACGGCTCAACGATCCCAAGCTGCGCGAAAATTTCATCGAACAGGTCTTCCTGTTCAAGCGCTTGCGGACTCTTCTCAAGCAAGGGCCCAATCCCAAGGAACTCATCGAGTTCCACACCCGGCACAAACTGTTGGTCCGCGCCCATGACGAACAGGGATACCGCGCCTTGGGCAAGATCGTGGCTCGGGCCGGGCAAGACGGCATGGCCGGGTTGCTCAGGGAATACGTGGAGCTGTTGGCCGCGTCTTGCAAGCGCATGGCTACTCCGCGCAAGCATGCCAATGTGCTGTATCACGCCCTGGGGTACTTCAAGCGCAACTTAAGCCCGGACGAAAAGCAGGAAGCTGTTGAACTCATTGAGCTGTACCGCAGGGAGCGCTTGCCGCTCATCGTGCCTGTGACCCTGATCAATCATTTTGCGCGTAAATACGGCGAGACCTACCTTCTCTGCCAGCATTATTTCCATCCCCATCCCATGGAACTGATGCTGCGCAACCATGTCTAGCTGAACCGGAGCCGCCATGCCAGACGCTGAACTCAGAACCATTTGTATTGTCGGGGCTGGACCACGGGGTACCTATGCGTTTCGCCGCTTGGCCCTGAGCCTGGAGCGCTGTCCCCTGTCCGTTCCCGTGCGCATTCATCTCATTGAAAAGTCAGGACATTTTGGCGGCGGCCAAGTGCACGACCCGAGCCAACCCCATTACTTGCTGCTGAACACGGTTTGCTCCCAGGTCACGGCATTCGGCGACGACGATGAGGCAGCCCGCGAAGAGCCGTCTCGCCGCTCCTTGCATGGGTATCTTGCGTCCCGTGGCCTTTCCATGGAGCCCAATGACTATCCACCCCGCGCCCTGCATGGAGAGTACCTGGCCGCCATGAGCCAGTGGACCGAGTCGGTATTGCCCGACTCCATCAGCGTGGAACGCCATCCCGAGGCAGTGATCGACATGGAGCGCCACGGCGACCAGGTGCTCCTGCGTTTGGACTCGGGCCGTGAGGTCCTTGCCGACCAGGTACTCTTGGCCACGGGCCATTCCCGCAACAAGATTCGGCCCGACACCCTGGAGGACGTGTGCGCTGATTTTGCCCGCGACATGCGTGAAAAAGGCGAAAACATCAGCTACACCCATTACGCCTATCCCATTGAAGCCAACCTGGAACACGTGACCGCCGAGGACACCGTATACGTGATCGGCATGGGCCTTACGGCCATCGATGTTGTCAAGGGGCTGACCCTGGGCCGGGCCGGGCGTTTTGAAGGGGACAGGTATCTGGCTTCTGGAGAGGAGCCGCACATTATCCTGGGCTCCAGGCTCGGCGCTCCGGCAGCGGCTCGGGGCCACAACCAGCGCTTGAAGCCCCACCAAGCCCGCATCTTCACCCCCGAGGCCGTGGCTGAGATGCGCGGCAAGGGCCGCCTTGACTTCAGCTCGGACATCTTTCCCCTGATAGAATGGGAGATGGAGTACGTGTACTACTCCACCCTGCTCGGCCCGGAATTCGGCGAGCAATTGGCCGGGACCCCTGAGCCGGAGGAGCGGGCCCAACTCATTTCCGCCGCTGTGGAACCGCCCGAGCGCTTTTCCTGGCAGCTCCTGGAGAATCCTTTCCTGTCTTGGCCCAAACAGACCATGGACGGGTTCCCCAAGTTCTCGTCCCTCTCCGAGTACCGGGACGCGGTTCTGGAGATCATGGACCAGGACATGGCCGAGGCGGACAAGGGCAACCGCTTCAGCCCCATCAAGTCCAGCATTGATGCGGTGCTGCGCGACTGCCGCGATACCTTGCGCATGGCGGTGCGCCACTCCGGCCTGACCCCAACGGGACATCGCTATCTCACCGGTCCCTTCAGCCGGACCAACAACCGCGTGGCTGTAGGACCTCCTCTGTCCTCGGTAAGGGAATTGGCCGCATTGCTCCGGCAAGGCGTGGTGTCCTTTTCCGGTCCTGTGCCCAAACTGAACGCGGATACCGGGGAACGGGTGTTTTTCTTGGAGAGCCCCATGGTGGAGAACTCGCGGCGCATGGTGCAGCATGTTGTCAACGGCCGGATCCACGGCGTGGCCGTGCAGGTGGACGATTCTCCCCTGGTGGCGCGGCTGCTCGCCAAAGGCTGGGTGCGGCCCTATGTCAACGAATGGCAGGGGGATGTGTACACGCCAGGCGGATTGGACGTGGACGAGCAGTTCCGGGTCATTGGCAGGGACGGCAAGCCCAACTCCCGCGTTTCCGCCGTGGGCATTCCGGTGGAAGGCAGGCATTGGTTCAACGCGGTGGACGCCCGGCCCGACGTCAACTCAACGGCCATGACCCAGATCGCGGCCTGGGCCGAAGGCGCTGTCAGCGCCTTGCATGATGTGTAACGGGGTCAGCGCTCCGTAAGGATTCCCATATTCCTGGTGTGGTCCTCTTCTAGTCCTGCAAAATCATCCACACCACTTGCTCCCGGGCCCTGACCCGGGAGGCGGGAAAGCGTCGGTCACCGCTCAGGACTCCGGCCAGGGCCGCTTCCTTGCCCTGCTCCTTGGCCAGGAATAGGACCTTGGCCGCATGGTTCATGGCTGGAAGGGTCAGGGTCAGGCGGCCCACGCGCGGATTCATGTCCGGGATGTCCACTGCCGCGACCAAGGCCTTGGTTTCGCTCAGGGCCGGGCTGTCCGGAAATAGGGAAGCCGTGTGACCATCAGCCCCCAGGCCCAGCAGGATCAAGTCGAGGTCAGGCCTTGAGTCCTGGCCCGGAGCAAGGCGCAGGGCATGTTCATATTCAGCGGCTGCCTGCTCCGGGTCCAGCTCCACGGGCATGGGGAGGATATTCTCATCGGGAATGGGAACCCGTGACAGAAGCGTTTTCCAGGCCATGAGAAAGTTACTGTCCATATGGTCCAAGGGCACGCGGCGTTCATCCCCGAAAAAACAGACTACTCCGTTCCAGTCGATCTGATCGCTGTATTCGGGCAGGGCCAAGGCCCGGTATATGTCCTTGGGCGTGGAACCGCCGGACAGGACCAGGTGGAATCGTCCTTTGGCCGTGATAGCGGCTTGGGCTTCGTCGCGAATGAACTCTGCGGCAGCGCGTACGAATTCTTCCTTGTTGCCCAGGGTCTGGATGATGGTTTGCATGGGCTACTCTCCGTTCGGGTCCGGCAGCAGCTTGGTTGCGGCTTGGGGGCCATGGGAACCGGCCTTGTACAGGTGCAGCTTCTCGGCTTGATCCGGGCAGTCGCACTCCACGAGAATGGGCGTGAGAAAGCCCCAGCACAATTCCACCCCGTCTTGGCGCCAGAACAGGGTATGGTCGCCGAGCATGCAGTCGAGCAGGACCTTGGCGTAGGCGTCCACTTTGGGTGCGCTGAAGCCCTGGGCATAGTCGAAGTGCATGTTCACGGTGCGCAAACACATGGGGCCGGGCTGTTTGGTTTGAAAGGTCATGCTCACCTCCTCCTTGGGCTGGATGGAGAGGGTCAAGCGGTTGGCCGTGATGTGCTCGCCCATGACTTCCCGGAACATGGACACGGGCACTTCCTTGAACTGTACCACGATCTCCGTGCGCTTTTCCGTGAGCCGCTTGCCCGAGGTGATGTAAAAAGGCACGCCCTGCCAGCGCCAATTGTCCACATACACTTTCATGGTCGCATAGGTGGGGGTGAGGGAGTCCGGTGCCACGCCGGGTTCGTCCACATAGGCCGGGACCTTGGCTCCATTGACCATGCCCGCCGAGTATTGGCCCAGGATCAGGTGCTCGTCGATCCTGTCCACGGGAAAGGGCCGCAGCGCCCGATACACCTTGGTCTTTTCATCCCGGACCCGCTCGGCCGAGAACACGCAGGGCGGCTCCATGGCGCACAGTGACAGGAGCTGCATCATGTGGTTCTGGAACATGTCCCGCAGCACGCCCGCGTTGTCGTAAAAACCCGCCCTGTGTTCCACGCCGATGGATTCCGCAGCCGTGATCCCTACGTGGTCGATGTAGTTGCGGTTCCACAGGGGCTCGAAAATGGCGTTGGCAAACCGCAGGAGCAAGATGTTCTGCACGGTTTCCTTGGCCAGGTAGTGGTCGATGCGGAACACCTGGTGTTCGCGAAAGTGTTCGTGCACCACTGCGTCCAATTGCCGGGCGCTGGCCAAGTCGCGGCCAAAGGGTTTTTCAATGACAATGCGTGAATACCCGTCATCTTCCTTGGCCAAACCAGCCTGGCCCAGGTTGCGGGCAATGTCTTCGTACACTGTGGGCGGTGTGGCCACGTAGTAAAGGCGGTTGGCGGGCAAGGAACGTTCTTTTTCCAGATCCGCGAGAAACCGGGCCAGGGCCTGGAAGTTCCCGGGCTCGTCGTAAGAAAGCTGGTGGTAAAACAGCCGCTCCTTGACCCTGGACCAGATGGCCTCGTCATCAGGGGCGTACTCGGTGAGAGACTGGTGCATGCGTTCGCGAAAGTCCGCGTCGCCGAGGCTGGAGCGGGACGCGCCCACGATGAGAAAGTCCCGGGGCAAGGACTGGTGGGCGCACAGGTCGGCCAGGGCCGGGAACAGCTTGCGCGAGGTCAGGTCGCCTGTGGCGCCGAAAATGACAATGGTGCAGGGTTCACGCACCTGCTCCATGACGCAGGTCCCGGATATAGCGCCCGCCGAATCGGTCCGGGCAACGGCGTGGCCGCTGGAACGAGGAGTATCCATGCAAGCTCCTTTGTGGGTTGCAGGAATCCTACCCCATGTACTTGTTTTTTTTCAAGACGGAACCAGGCAAGCTTCAGGCGGCATTGGACCCGGGTCAAATGAGAGCTTATTCTATGGCCAGGTCAAAAAAAGTGTTGGACCAAGACAAGGCGTCGGCATAGCACTCGGCCAGGGTCTCCGGGGCCAGGGTCAGGACCTGGGCCAGGGTGTCGAGGCGGGGCCAGTCGCCGGTTTCAAAGCACACGGCCAGATCGAGCCAGGGGCTGAGGGTGTTGTTCTTACCGGCCAAGGCTTCGCGAACCTGCGCATCCAAGGCGAGGTGGTCCACAATCTCGGCCAAGGGAATGTCCAGCAAGGCGTCCAAGAGCGAGAACAGGCCGAGCAGAAACAGGGAATCGGATCGTTCGGTGTAAGAAGGACTCTTGAGGGCAACCATCTCCAAGAACTTTGCCCGGTTAAGGCTCAGGAACGGCAGCTCCGAAGGCTTGGATTTATCCGCGATGTCCGTGAGGATGGCCAATCTGAGCCAGAGGCCGGTTTTTCGCCAGCCCAGCATGGCCACGGCCTGCATGATGGTGTTCACCTTGTTGGGAAGGCCGATTCCTGGCGAATTCAGGTAGAACAGCAAACGATAGGACAGGGATACGTCCGTAGCAATGGCTTGGGCCAGGGCCTGCAAGTCTTCGCCGTTCTTTTCCAGGAACTTCAGCAGTTTGAACCGGGAGATTTCATTGGAGCTTAAGCGGCGGTTGGCCACAATTTCCGGCCGGGTAAAGAAATAGCCCTGAAATAAGGGGAAACCCAACCCTTTGGCAAAGGCGAACCGCTCCTTGTCCTCGACCCGCTTGGCTATGAGGTTTTTCCCCTGGGCTTGGGGCGCATTGACCAGGGTTTTGACCGTGGTTTCATCGATGTCCTTGACGTCGATGATAAGCGTGTCGGCAATACCGAGCAAAGGCGAGTCCGGCTCGCTGTTGGTGAAGCCGTCAAGAGCCACGCGGTAGCCCTGCTCCTTCATTCCCTTGAGTTGGTCAAGGGCGTCGGGACTCTCCAAGGTTTCCGGCACCTGGATCACGGTGGCGTCGGCCGGGACTACATAGGGCAAGCCTTGCAGGATCGAGGTCTCGGTGAAGTTGATGAGCAAGAATTGGCCATGCCGATCCACACGTTGCGGCGAGGACATGGCGCTGGCGGCCACTTGCAGAGTGGCGCTGTCCGCGTCCGAGTAGTCGGCGCTTTGCGCGTCCGCCGAAGCGCGGTACAGCAGCTCAAACCCCCATGTGTCCTGGTTGTGGTCCAGGATCGCTTGGCGCCCGAAAAAGGTATATTCCGTGTGCATGAATCCGTGTCCGGTTGGAGTCCTGCATGGCGTATCCGGCATGAGACGTAATGAGCAAGCCGGGTTGCCATGGAAATCATCCTACTGGCTCGCTGTAGCGAGTGCAAGAGTCTATAAATCGTCAGTTGTCTTGGTTGATGGGTATGACACAACTCGTCGCAGTCTAAAAGCTACATCCTGTTGATAGGGGAATGCGCGTTTTGTCGAGGAGGCCAACCTACTCCAGGTCACCATTTGTTTGGGAAGGCGAAGACGAGTTCACTGCGTCTCGAAGGCGTTCCAATTCGGTTTGTAACTGGGCGAACAACTGGAGGGCGTCTTCCCGGAGTTCGGTTTCAACAGCCTGCTCCAAGCGCAGGGCCAAGCCCCGGCAACTTTCCGCGCCAAGCGTTCCGGTCTGGCTCTTTAAAGTATGGGCCGCGAGGCGGGCAGGACCATATTCCCCAACTTCCAGGGCCAGCTCCAACCCCTTGAGCTTTTCGGGCAACTCCTCGAAAAAAATGGAAACCGCTTCATCCAGAAGCCGGTGCTTGTTTCCCAAGCGCTCCAGGGCTTCCTTTTTGTTGTACAGGACGGGGGTGATGCCTTCATGAAGCCTCCGGGAGTCTTCAGGCAAGGGAACCGTGCCGCCGCCGACCACGGCGAACATGACCGCGGCCAAGTGACTGAAGTTGACGGGTTTAGCCACGAACTCGTTCATTCCCGCAGCCAGGCATTGATCACGGTATCCGGTCATGGCGTGGGCGGTCATGGCGATGATGGAGACATCCTTGTTAAGGTCTCCGGCCCTGCCCTCCCTGACCATGCGCGTAACTGTTATGCCATCCATGGACGGCATTTCCACGTCCATGAGCACCAGGTCGAAAGGCTGGTTTTTCAGCACCCTCAAGGCTTCCTCGCCGTTAGTGGCAACGGCGACTTGGTGGCCTTGGCTGCGTAAGGAAACCATGGCCACCTTCACGTTCATGGGGTTGTCCTCGACCAGCAAGATAGAATAGCACTCCTCGGTGTCGCCTCCATGCCGGTCATTCGAACTTTCAGGCTGCACCTTGGCCGCGTCGCCCCGGCCAAAAGTCACGGTAAAGGTGAACAGGCTGCCTTCGCTAGGGCGGCTTTCCACGCTGATGTCCCCGCCCATCATGGCCACCAGCCGCTTGGTAATGGCGAGGCCCAAACCCGAGCCGCCAAAGCGGCGGGTAGTGGACAGTTCGGCCTGGGTAAAGGTGTCGAAGATGTGGGGCAGGTGTTGCTCTGCGATGCCGATGCCCGTGTCCTGGACGGCGAACAGCAATTGGATGGGAATATCCGAGTCGTTGGCAGTGGCATCGTCCATGGACAAGGAGTCCACGCTGACCGTTACTCCTCCGGTCTGGGTGAATTTGATGGCGTTGCCCACGAGGTTGAACAGGATCTGCCGTAAACGGCCGAGGTCGCCGTGCACGAATTGGGGCAAGTCCGGGGACAGCTCCATGCTGACGAAAAGTTCTTTTTTTTCGGCCTGCTTGCTTAGGGTGCGCATGGTGTTGTGCAGGACTTGGTGCAGGTCGAAATCCTCATTGACCAGTTCCAGCTTTTGCGCCTCGATTTTGGAGATGTCGAGAATATCATTGATGACCAGCAGCAAGTGGTCGGCAGAATCGCGCACGGTCTCCAGGTAGTCCTCTTGGTTCGAGTCGAGCTCCGTGTTCAGCGTGGCGTCGGTCATACCCAGGATGGCGTTGAGCGGCGTCCTGATTTCATGGCTCATGCGGGCCAGAAAATCGCTTTTGGCTTGACTGGCTGCCTCGGCTTCCTGTTTAGCCCGGGCCAGTTCCTTTTCCGCCTTTTTTTGCTCAGTGATGTTTTTCCCAACGCACAAGATTTCAGCGACTTGGCCTTGGTCATTGTACAGGGCCTTGTTGGTCCAACTCACCCAGATGCGTGTGCCGTCCTTGAGGATATTTTCGTTTTCATTGGATTCGTACTTTTCCGGGAATGAACCGATATCTTGGATGATTTTGCGCAGGTCACGGCCCGTGGTCTCGGTTTCCGGAACAATGGTGCCCACCACGCTCCGGCCCAGAATTTCCTTGCGGGAAAAGCCAAAGAGCTTTTCCGCGTATTCATTGAAAAAAGTGACCACGCCGTTTTTATCCATGCGCAGGATGATGGAAGCCGCGCTTTCCACCAGTTCGCGGTAGCGTTCATCGCTTTCCTTGAGCGCGGCCTCGGCGACCATGTGTTCGGTCACGTCCTTGGCAAGGAGCATGGTGGCCGGCGCGCCTTTCCAGGTAATGGATACGCTGGTCTGCTCGATCCATCGCGTACCGCCGCCCTTGGCCAGGGCTTGGAAAATGTAGGGAGTGGTCCGGGGAGTCCCTTGCTCGCGTTGCCGGTATATCTTGATAAGCTGTTCATGGTCGTCCGGGTGGACAAACTCCAAAAATGGCTTGCCCAGCATCTCCTGGCTGGTCCATCCCGATATTCTTTCCACTGCGGGGTTGGCGTATTGGAATACATGGTCCTGCAGGATCATGATGCCGATGTTGGTGTTGTCCACAATGGCCCGGTAGTTGGCCTCGCTGTCGCGCAGGGCTTGTTCGGCCTTATTTCGTTCCAATACTTCCCGTTGCAGTTCGTCACGAGAAGCCATGGTTTTTCGGAGTTCCTCATGGCTCATTTCCAGCTCAAGGACATTGTATTCCAGCTCTTTTTTGGTCTGCTCCAACTGGGCGATGCTTCGTACTCGTCGGGAAATATCCCTTAACATTTCAATAAGATAAACAACCTCGCCCTGTTCATTGAGTATGGGAAAGACCCAGCAATCCAAATAGGTATCCAATTCAGGCACGTATTTTTCCAAGGCATGAAATTCCTTGGTCTTTAAAACGCTGGAAGAGGCGCACGGGCTGCAGGGTGTTGTTCTCCCAATGATTTCAAAACATTTTTTTCCCCGGATTTGATCTGGGCTGAGTCCCAGGAATTCGTAGCCGGTCGTGTTGTAGCGGACAATGGTGTGGTCGGGCAGTTGCAGGCCCACAATCACGCCCGGGATGTGGTCCAGGACGTTGTCCAGGATAAAATTCCACAGTCCCAGGGACTCCCTGGCCCGGGCCTGGTCCTCTTCAACCATCTCACTGTGCGTGATGTCCTTGGCAATGGACAGCACGCCGATGGGCTTGCCCTCGGGGTCCCGGAACAGGGAATTGCGCTGCTCCAGCAAGCGTTCGCCCTTGGACGGATGGACGATGCGGTATCTATGGCAGGGCGAGCAGTTGCCTTGGACCAGACGGCCGAACTCAGCGGAAAACGTTTCCACGGAATCAGGATGCACGCACTTCTTCAGGAAATCGGGATCCGCTTCCAGCACTTCCGGGGGATAGCCCAGCACGTCTTGGCAGGAGTCATTGACAAACTCGAAATGTCCGCCCGGCACGTTGACCCTGAAAATGAGGTCTTGGGCGGCATGGGCCAGGCGGCGGTATTGGGAACGGGCGTGTTCCAGCTCATTGACGCGGCCACGGGCCTCGTTGAGTTCCTGGATGAGCTGGGCTTTGGTTTTGTTGCTGTCGGCTGTCATGTGGCGTGCCCAACCTTCTGCGGATTGTTCAGGAACCTGTCGCCCTGGTGTTGACGAGCGAGGAGCTCCACCCCCTTCCAATACTGCGCTATTCTTTGTCTTAATTACCCGCAAAAGGGGGAGGTGTCGATAGGGATTCGGTCAACTCTGTGTTTCTTCCTCGTTATATTATGGAAGGTAGGGTAAGTTGCCTGGGGTATGTGGCCTTTTCCGAATAAACAAAAGGCTGGTCCCAAGCGGACCAGCCCATGTGTTTTCCTCGAATTGGTGACCCCGGCAGGATTCGAACCTGCGACACCCAGATTAGGAATCTGGTGCTCTATCCTACTGAGCTACGGGGCCAAATGGAGTTACGCCTTGTATACCAAGGCCTCCACTCGGGTCAAGGGAATTCCTTCCTGACTGCGCTCCCCCTCTCATCAGATCGTGAAACAAAGTTCACGCTTCAAGAGTTTACACCGCGAAAAAAGGAAGTATACTATGCGCAGCACACTCCGGTTTTTCCTTCCGACACGTATACCAAGCCAGCTGAGGAGGCAGAAAATCCATGAAAAAAGCATTGTTGGCAATATGTTGTGTTTCGGCCCTGGCCATGGGCCTGCTGCTCGGAGGGGCTGCCCTGGCCCAATCCGGGCTGCCGGTGTTCACGCAGCTCGCGGAAAACGCGAGCCCGGCCGTGGTCAACATCTCCACGGTGACCGTGTATGAAGGCGGCCCGAGCGGGGAGTTCAACTTTGAATTCCACGGCGAAATGGAGCCGTTCAACGAGTTCTTTGACCAGTTCGAGGACTTCTTCAACAGCCCCTACCACAACCAGCCATTCAGCCAGGAGTCCTTGGGCTCGGGTTTCATCATTTCGGCTGACGGCTATATCGTGACCAACTTCCACGTCATTGAGGGCGCGGACGAGGTCAAGGTCAACCTGCAAGGCCTGAACCGGGAAGGCCAGTCCTTTGACGCCGAGATCATTGGCCGCGACCAGGAAACCGACCTGGCCCTGCTCAAGATCGAGACCGACCAGGAACTGCCGGTCCTGTCCTTTGGCGATTCCGAAGCCTTGCGCGTGGGCGAGTGGGTCATGGCCATCGGCAACCCCTTTGGCCTGGACCACACCGTGACCGCGGGAATCGTCAGCGCCAAGGGCCGGATCATCGGCTCGGGCCCCTATGACGACTACATCCAGACCGACGCGTCCATTAATCCAGGCAACTCGGGCGGGCCCTTGCTGAACATGAACGGCGAGGTCATCGGCATCAACACCGCCATTGTGGCCAGCGGCCAGGGCATTGGTTTTGCCATTCCCTCGAACATGGCCCAGAACGTGATCAACCAACTGCGCGACCACCAAAGCGTGGAGCGGGGCTGGATCGGCGTGACCATCCAGGAGCTCGACGGCGACTCGGCCCGGGCCCTTGGCCTGGACGAAACGCGCGGCGCCCTGGTGGCCTCGGTGCTGGAAGGCCAGCCCGCCGAGGAAGCCGGCATGCTCGTGGGCGACGTGATCATCAGCGTTAACGGCCAGGACATCACGGACACCTCGGACCTGC
Organism: Desulfovibrio sp.; assembly: GCA_004796465.1. GTDB lineage: Bacteria > Desulfobacterota > Desulfovibrionia > Desulfovibrionales > Desulfovibrionaceae > MADRE1. Next base: position 535 of record QZKZ01000172.1, on the reverse strand, counting down.
TGCGCAAGATCGCTGATCTGCCTCCGGGCGAATCCGCGAGCATCACGGTGTGGCGCGGCGGCGAGGCTGTGACGCTGACCATTGTCCTGGGCAGGCGCGACCTGGCGCAACAGAGCGAGGAAGAGGAACAACAACCCGCTGTTGAGGAACCGCAATCGGAAACCGCTGCCCTTGGCCTGTCCATGCGTCCCTTGAACCAGAACGAGGCCATGGCCCTGGGGATGCCCCAACCCGTGGGCCTGCTGATCCTGGGTGTTGACCCCAACTCCCCTGCCATTGCTGCTGATGTTCGTCCCGGCGACGTGATCCTGGCCGTGAACCAGCAGGCCGTGGACTCGGTGCAGGCGTTCAACCAGGCCATTGAAGCCGCGACCCACCAGCGCGGAGTGGCCATGCTGCTCATGATGCGCGGTGGGACCAACGTTTTCCGGACCATCCCCTTGCAGTAAGGCCAGACATGACTATCTTCGGGGAGGGTGTTCTTGCGCCCTCCCCTTTTTTTTACCTATACATCGTGGCCCAAGTAGGCTACGCC
>QZKZ01000317.1 GCA_004796465.1 Desulfovibrio sp. | reverse complement strand
TGTGGAGGGTAAGCGGATAGGTGCGGGTTCATGGGATACAGCTGCATCTCTCAGTGTCATGGTGAAATGACCGGGCAAGTTGGAAGTATACCCGGCCTGGATGTCGAGGTAAAGCTATTGTGGGGCGAAACGGGCCACTTTTGACCACGGCATGTGGTGGGCGCGGCCCCGTGCTTATTCCCGGCCGATCAGCTGCATGTCCAGAATCCTGACCCGGCCCGGCAAAGCGCCGCCTTGCAGAGTCGCCGCCAGGACCTCGGCCTCGGCCAAGTCGAAAACTCCGCTGATCACGGCTTCGCCGCCGGTAATGGGCTCTTGGATCACAGGCGCGGACAGCACTTTGCCGTCGACTACGATGGCCAAGCGTCGGCCCACATGTTGGGTTGTGGCTTGGGCAAAATCCTGGGCGCCCTGGTCAGTAAACAGCAACCACACAACAGGCATGTGCCCGGACGCGTCCATCCGCGCCGAAGCCTGGGAAATGGCTCCTCCCTCAAGGACGGGCTGGGAAATCAACGCCAATGGGCCTTGTTCGGATTCCAAGAGCAAGTGGTCCGGGCCGGGCTCGCTGGAAGCCGTGGCGTCCGCGTCAACAAGATGAAAGGTGAGGTTCGCGGAGCGGGTCAGCAGATCCGTGGCGATCTTGGCAAGGGACTCGTCTGTATCTCCAAGCTGGATCTCAAGGCGGCCGGGCAAGGCCACGATCACCTTGGCATTGAACTTGGCGGCCTCCAGGCGGCTGGTGATGACCGCTGCCGAGCGGCGAACCAGTTCCTCGTCAGCCGGGGAGCCGTCCTCGGCAATGACCTCAACGATAAAACGCAGTCCCTCAAGGGAAACAGCCGCCTCGGTCGCCGGTTGCTCGCTGTCGGAGCAGGCCCCTGCTACAAGAGTCAGGACCAGCGCTACAAACAATACCAAGCGAGTTCGCATGGGGTCTCCTTGGGATTGAGGGTCACCCCGCTACCAGATGATGCCGACCACGGCTCCGGTCAGGGAAGTGGCCAAGGTGCCGGCCACAATGGACTTCATGCCCAGGGATACGATTTCGTCGCGCCGTTCCGGGGCCATGGCGCCCATGCCGCCGATCATGATGCCTAGGCTGCCGAAGTTGGCAAATCCGCACATGGCGTAAGTCATGATCATCCGGCTTTTTTCCGAAAGCGCGCCCTCGGGCAGGCCAGCCATGTTCAGGTAAGCCACGAATTCGTTGAGCACGGTTTTCACGCCCATGAGCGAACCCGCAGTCACAGCCTCGTCCCAAGGCACGCCCATGAGCCAGACCAGGGGGGCCATGACCCAGCCGAAAATGCGCTCCAGGGTCAGGGGCGCGCCGTACACATCGGGAAAAAGGCCGAGCAGGATGTTCACCAACCCGACCAGTGCCACGAGCACGATGAGCATGGCCACCACACAGGCCAGGAGCCTCAGGCCTTCCATGGTGCCCTTGGTGATGGCGTCCATGGAGCCGTTGGCCGCTTGGGGTGGGACCAACTCTCCGGCCGTGGCCTCGCCGGTCTCCGGCACCATGAGCCGGGCCACGAGCAGGGCCGCGGGCGCGCTGATCAGGGAGGCGGTGATGATGTGTCCCAGGGAGTCGGGGATCACAGAGCCGAGAACCGTGGCGTAAATAATCAGCATGGTGCCCGCGATGGTGGCCATACCGCAAGTCATGAGCGCGAACAGTTCGCTGCGGGTCATGTCCTTGAGATAGGGCCGGATGAGCAGGGGCGATTCCACCATGCCCACGAACACGTTGGAGGCCGCGCCCAAACCCAACGCGCCGCCGACCCCCATGACCTTGCGCAGGATAAAGGACATGCCCTTGACCACGTAAGGAAGCACCCGCCAGTAGAAAAGCAGGGCAGACAGCGCACTCATGATCAGGATAATAGGCAGGGAGCGGAAAGCCAGGATAAAGGACGCGCCGGGATAGGGCTCCTCAAAGGGCAAATCCCCGCCGCCAACGTAGCCGAACACAAAGGCCGTGCCCTTGCCCGTGGCCGTGTCAATGGCCTCGGCCACGCCGTTGAGCAGGAGGAACGCGTCCTTGATCACGGGAGCCTTGAGCAGGAGCAGGGCCACGCAGAATTGCAGGGCCACGCCCCAGATCACCATGCGCCAGTCCACCTTGCGGTGCTTTTCGCTGAACAACCACGCGACCACAAGAATTACCACGAATCCCAACACGCTTTGAAACATGCCCATGGATCGGCTCCTTATCTTTCCGTCATAACTGGGAATATGAATGCATACCTATCTGGAAAGGAGGATAAGCGCAAGGCAATGCATGGTTACGGCTTGTAGCGGCACCACTTGCCTTGCCTGGAATCCATGGTGTACCTTTGCCTGGAATCCGGAGTGCACATTCACCAGGACTTCCAACCCGCGAGAAGCGAACTAGCCCGCGCCCGCCGCCAGGACCTCATGAACTCGACCCATCCGGGACTTGCCCCCCTAACAGCCCTTTTGGACAAAGGCGCCATGCATGGCGCCCGCCTCTTGGGCGCGGCCCTGGAGCGGGAACTCACGGCCGGGGTCAGTTCCTTGGCCCGCTTGGATCCCGACCGGTATACCGCGTACTTGGCGGCGCGGGGCGCTCGCCCCTTGGCAGCGGTTCGATTGGAATTTACGGGTGACCTGGAAGGCGCTGCTGTGTTCGGGCTCCCAGCGGATAAAACCCCCATGCTCACGGGCGGCGAGCCGCCCCGCGACCCTCGCAAGGGACCTGGGCCGGCCTCGTTGTGGCCGTATCTTGAAGCTGGTTCAGCCGTGCTCAACCAAGTCCTGGAGCACGTGCGCAAGGGATTAGGCCTGCACCTCGACTATGGCAGCCAGGAGTACCGCCACGAAACCGCGGAAAGTTTGATGACCTATACAGGCTCCGAGGCGGGCGAACCCCTGACCGCGAGCATCCGCTTCGTGTCCGGGCCGGACGCGGCAACCGCGGACCTGCTCTTGCTGCTCTCCAGGCAAAGTTTTCAACACCTGCTCAATGCGGCGTCGCGCGCTCCCGTGTCCGAGGATGCCCCGACATTGGCTCCGGTGCCCGCTCCGGACCCCAAGCGCTTCGGCATGTTTCATTCCTTGCCTCTGGGGGCCATGGTCGTGGCTCCGGATCACAAAGTCCTGTTCTGGAACCGGACCATGGCCGAGCTGACCGGTCTTGATTCGGAGACCATGGTGGGTACGGATATCCGCAGCCGGTTTCCAGCCCTGGCCAGGGAACAGGTGGCGGGCAGGCTGGCCTCGGTCTTTGCCGGAGGCCCCAAGGAACTGTTTTCCGCTGGTCTTCACCGGTCGTTGTTTCCTTTGCCCGACAGGAGGCAAAAGCTGGTCCAGCTCACGGCTTCGGCACTGGAAGGCCCGGAAGGCGCAAGGCCCGCACTGGTCCTGGCCCAGGACGTGACGTCCGTGCAAGAGGGCGCGGAGCGCCAGGCAAGAGTCCAAAGGGCCGCCTTGGGTGAAGCCGAGCGCTTAGCACTGCACAACAAGAATTTGGCCTCGGCGTGGACCAGCCTGGCAGCGGTGTTGGACAGCGCCCCAGGCATCGTCTATGCCGTGCGCCCGGACTTCGGCTTGGTCGAGGCCAATGAACTCCTGTTGTCCCGCCATTCCCTGCAAGGCCGTGACGCCATCCAAGGCCGGAAGTGCCATGACCTGTTTCGCGGCCGCCACAGCCCGTGCCCGGACTGTCCGGCCATGGCCGCGCTCAGGCACGGTGTCGCGGGATCGCGGCCGGCCATGCCCGAGGAAGAGGACCATTTTGGCCGGGACGCCAAGGTTCTGGCCCAGCCCCAAAAGGATGCCAATGGAGCTGTGCTCGGGGCCACGATCATGGCCGTGGACGTGGGGGACCTCAAGGCCCTGGAACGCAAGCAAGCCTTGGCGCGGCAAGCCGCGGAGTCATCAAGCCGGATGAAGAACGCTTTTCTCGCGGCCATGACCAAGGAAGTACGCACGTCCCTGACAGGGCTCACGGGCGCGGCTGAGATGGCCCTGACCCTGGACCCCGCGCCCGCGCAAAAGGAAAGCCTGCTGATGATCAAGAACGCGGCGGGCCGGACCCTGTCCATCCTCCAGGACGTGCACGACTTGGCGCGCATCGAGAGCGGGGGGCTGACCCTGGCCCGGGAAACCTTTGCCTTGCGGGAGGTCATGGACCGGGCCTTGGCTTCAGCAGCCTATGAATGCACGGCCAAGGACGTGGAGCTTAAGCTGAGTATCGATCCCGGCGTGCCCGAACGCATTGCTGGAGATCCCGGACGCTTGGGCCGCGTGTTGGCCCATCTTGTGGGCAATGCGGCCCGGTTTACAAACCATGGCGAAATCATTGTGGAAGCTGCATTGACCCGGCCTTCTGGTGAAGCGTCAGATGCTGTTCTCATCTCGGTGAGCGACACTGGCCAAGGAATTGAACCCGAATATTTGGATCGGCTCAGGGCGCACTTTCGTCATGACGGGATTCCCTTGTTCAGCGGGGAAAATTACCCCGGCCTGGGACTGACCATCTGCCGTAGCTTTGTGGACCGCATGGGCGGCAGAATCTGGGTGGAAAGCGAGCCGGGTGAGGGCGCGGTGTTTTTCCTGACCATTCCCACCACTCCTGCGGAAGATTCCGAGCCGGTTGTGGAGCCGCCCTCGGTTCCGACTCCCGGGGTGGCGATCTTGGCCACCGAGGACGACCCCTTGTACGCCAAGTTCCTGGTCCACTCCCTGGCGCGGGAGGGGCACCGGGTGCATACGGTTTCCCATGGGCAACAGGCCTTGTCCGCCCTGAAGGAAGGCCAATACAGCGTGGCCCTGCTTGATGCGCGTTCGCCGGGCATGGAGGACGGGGAGGTTATACGCGCTATTCGCGGCAAGCATCCGGCCTTGGCTGTAATCGTCCACGCCGTGGGCCCCGCGCCCGGCGAGAGGGAAGAAGCCCTGGCCGCGGGCGCGGATGACTTTCTCAACAAGCCGGTCTCCTTACGCAGGCTGTTGTCGGCAATGGCCATGGCCATGGCCAAGCGGGAAAATTTGAGCAAGGCTGATTCCGAGGAGACCAACGACAGGGGGGACCTGCTCGACACCATCACCTTGGGCCGTGTATATGCCGGAGAGCCGGAAACCGCCCGGGAACTGCTGGATATTTACCTTGAGGAAGGTCCGGATCTGTTTCAACGTTTGTCCCGGGCCTTGGACAACAGCGATCTGGACAAGGCTGTTTCCCTGGCGCACAGCTTGGCCAATGCCGCGCGGACCATCCGCGCCAAGTCCCTGGAAAACGTGTGCGTCCGGTTGGAAGAGACCGCCAAGATCGGACACCGCGCCTCGACCCTGGCCTTGGCCGGGGATCTGGAGCGGGAACTGGAGCGCACGGACCAGGCGGTCATGGCCTACCTGGAAACCCTGTAGAACATCCCCAGTATTGGAGTCCACATTATGATGATTCGTTGCGCGTGCGCCGCGATCCTGGCCGCGTTATTTTTCATGGTAAATAGTGCGTGCCCCAAGGTTGCTCAAAGCCAGGAAGACACGCCTGATCTAGATACCATGATCGGGCAGATGCTGCTCGTTGGCTTTCGAGGGACCGACTACAGCGACCAGGGCGTACATTATATATTAGAGGACATCCGGGCCGGGCGCGTGGGCGGAGTGATACTTTTCAGCAAAGACGCGGCCCTGCTGGTGGGCGACCGCAACATCCAGAGCCCGGAGCAGGTCCATAATTTAACCGCGCTCTTGTCCGAGGCCGCGCCCCTGCCCCTGTTCATCGCCGCTGACCAGGAAGGGGGCAGGGTCAATCGCTTCAAGCCGGATCGTGGATTTCCGGAGACCGTCCCCTCGGCGCGGACCATGGGCACCATGGGGGACTCAGCCCTAACTCGAAGCTACGGGGCCTCCACCGGGTTGACCCTGGCCGGGGCCGGCCTGAATCTGGACTTTGCGCCAGTAGTGGACGTGGACGTCTACCCCGAGAGCCCGGCCATCGGAGCGCTGGAACGGAGCTTTTCCCCGAACCCGGAAATGGTGGCGGCCCAGGGCGCGGCCTTTGTGGACGGGCTGCACGACGCGGGAATCCTTTCCTGCCTCAAGCATTTTCCCGGCCACGGCTCGGCCCGGGGCGACACCCACAAGGGCGTGACCGACGTCACCACTACCTGGAGCGAGCAAGAGCTCATCCCCTACACCCGCCTCATTGGTTCGGGCCATGCGGATATGGTCATGACCGCGCATATCGTGAACCAGAATCTGGACCCCGAGTACCCGGCCAGCCTGTCCCATGCCGTGACCACGAACCTGCTGCGCCATGAACTGGGATTCACGGGCGTGATCATCACCGACGACCTGCAAATGGGCGCGATCCAGGACCAATATTCCTTGGACCAGACCGTGGCCCTGGCCGTGCAGGCAGGCGCGGATATTTTGCTATTCGGCAACAATTTGGAGTATGATCCAGAGGTCGCGGCCAAGGCGCACGCAATGATCAAAGCCATGGTGCTGGACGGCAGCGTTGCCCAGGAACGGATTCATGCCTCCTATGAGCGGATCATGGCCTTGAAATCACGGCTCGCGTCTGGTCAATAAGCCGGGCTTCAGTCAGGAAGGGAGCCGCAAGGCTCTTGCCATTAGGGGGGATTCCTCCTAAGAACGGGACCCGGCGTCTTGTTCCATCATTACTTTCAGCATTCGAGAGAACCATGGTTGCCACTTTTTTTTCGCGTATCCAATGGTCAGGGCTCATCGCGGCCCTGGTAGGTTTGGGGTATTGCGCTTTCGGTGCTTCGGGCGGGGCTGAAGCGCTTTGCGTCACCGAGGGCTGCGCCCTGTTCAAGGGCGCGTCCATTTTTGGTTTGTCCGTGTGGTGGTGGGGCGTGGGAGCGTTCGCCACGGTAGGGCTCCTGTACCTGGCCGGGCTCAAGGACCAGGCCCGAACCCTCGCCATTCTTCTGCTTCTGGCTGACGCGGGCTTTCTCCTGGTGCTGGCCTTTTCCGCCACTTGCATCAGCTGTCTTGGCGCGGCGCTCTGCTTTTTCCTGTTGTTTCTGGTTGTTGCCGCCCCTTGGCGCAAGGGAAGCGGGGCCGCGCGTGTCGTGCTGGTGATCTGGCTGGCATGCCTCACGCCCAACGTGGCCCTGGCCGCGCAAGAAGCAGCTTCGCCCTGGCCTATCCACGGGAATCCCAATGCTCCGGTGCAGGTGATTTTTTCTCCCACGTGCAGTCATTGCCAAGCCGTGGTGAAGAGTTTGCTTCTGGACAGCCCCGAGAACGTGGCTTTTTTTCCCGTGGCCAAGAACGACGAGGAGCGGGAAATGATCAGGGGGCTTTTGGGCGAATTGCAGGACGAGACACCCCTGGTGGCGTTTGAGCGCATGTTTACCGGTACTGCCGAGCCCATGGAGCTTGGCTGGTGGGAGGATACCGGGCTCTCCTTTCGTCTGTTTCGCAACCGGGTGGCCTTGCTCAGGATCGGCTCCAACACCGTGCCTGTGACGCTCATTCGGGGCGAGTTCAGCTTTGGGGACAGCGGCGGCTTGTCCGAGGGGTGGACCGGCGGGTTGTTCGGCGGCTGCAACGAGGAATCCGAAGAGGATTGCGACGAATGAGCCTGGGCTGTGATCCGTCCCAGCTGCTCGATAACCTTGAACAGACCAGGGAGCGCGTTGATCGGGCTGTCCTGCGTTCGGGACGCCGGTCCGAGGACGTGATCCTGGTGGCGATTTCCAAGCGGCATGACCCCGAAGCCGTCCGCATCTTGGCCGGGGCCGGGCAGCGTGATTTCGGTGAAAGCTATGTGCAGGAAGCCTTGGCCAAGCAAGACGAGTTGCAAGGCCTGGACATTGCCTGGCATTTCATTGGCGGGCTCCAATCCAACAAGGCCAAGTTCGTGCCCGGCCGCTTCGATCTGCTCCATTCCGTGGGATCGGCCAAGCTGGCTGCGGCCCTGAACAAGGCGGGCACGGCCCAGGACACAACCATGAGCGTGCTCATGCAAGTGAATCTGGCCCGCGAGCCCCAGAAGTCAGGAGTGGACGAGACCGAGGCCCTGGCCTTGGCTCAAGCCATCCACGCCATGGATCACTTGAGGCTGCAAGGGCTCATGGTTATGCCGCCCTATAGTCCGAATCCCGAGGACTCCCGGCCCCTGTTCAGCCGTTTGCGCGAATTGCGCGGCGAATTGCTGTCCGGCTTTGGGCCGGACGGGCCGGAGCTGCGCGAGCTGTCCATGGGCATGAGCCATGACTTGGAAGTGGCCGTGGAAGAGGGCGCGACCTTTGTCCGCGCCGGAACCTGTATTTTTGGTGAACGGCCACCGCAAAAAGGAACGCTGGGATGAAGATGCTTGACCTCTTGGACAAGGAACAGTGGCTCGCCTTTGAACTGGAACTGCACCATGGCTTTGGCATGAGCGTGAGTATATTCGACGAGACCAACACGACTTTTACCGGCAGGGTCGAGTTTTGCAACGATTTGTGCCCGCGCATCAAGTCCGAGCCCAAGGGGCTGCAAGCCATCTGCGCCGTGGCCAACCAGTCCATGACCGCCATGGCCCGGCAAGAGCGGAGCACCATCATCGAGCAGTGCGACGCCGGGCTGGCCAAGATCTGCGTGCCCGTGTTCAACGGGGAAGACATGATCGGTACGGTGAGCGGCTGCGGCAGGCTGGAACACGGCGAGGAAGTGGACACCTTCTTGATCCACAAGGCCCTGGAATGTCCGGAACAAGAGATTGTGGACTTAGTGGGGTCCGTGCCGTCAAGCAGCATGGAGGAGATTGAAGCGTTTGCCCGGGAAGTGGAAAAACGGATCCAGGCTTTGGTGCAAGCCCGGCAATAGCAAAGAAGGTTACTGGATTCGCTGCGGCGCTCCAGCATGGGTTTTGTACCCATTGGCAGCGTTGCTTTGGGGCTCCCTTTGGCGGAGCCTGCGTACGTAAGCCCTGAGCTTTTCCTTTTTGTTCGCTGTCATTTTCGCGAAGATGCAGCCCACGGTATCGCTCCCCACGCGGGTTACCCGCGCCTTGACCTCGGACAGCAGGACCGCGTTGCCCAGCAGCAAGGTAAAGGTGAGCTGCTGCCCGATCTGAAAATCCCAGTCCCCGTTTCTGAAAAGAAATCCCAGACCCTTGGGGTCCAGGTCCTTGACCGGGTATTCCCCCACAACCACGCCAAAGTCGGCCCGGACATGGGCCACCTGAACACGTTCTTCCTCGCGGCGTTCTTGCTTGGGCCCGGGACCGTTGTTGGCCGGGGCCTTTTGCGGGGCTTGAGCAGGGGAAGCTGCATTGGCTTGCGGCTTTTGGGGTGGCGGGGGCTGCTTCACGGCTTTGGACCCCTCCGGGATTCCGACGCGGACCGATGTTCCGCACTTGGCGCAAGTGACTATCTTTCCCCGTTGGTCCACAGGCTCATTGTGGATCAAGCCGCACTTTTGGCAGGCAAAACGAATGGTCTTTTTGTGACCTTGCGTTTCAGCGAGCAACGGCTCCTCAACCAGAAAGATGACTGCTTCACATTTCAAGCATTTGGAACTGAGTCCGTGGTACTGGACCGGGACATGGACGGAAAAATCGCAATTCCGGCAGGAAACCGCCAGGGTTTCTTCCTTGAGCACCTTGGCCAAGTCCACATCCACCAGGCCTGGGCGCTCTCCCGGCTCAAAGGCCGCAGGGCCGAGAATGCATGCACCGCCGCAGGAGGGGCATGGGGGAAGCTTTCCCTTGGCAGGGCTCTTCACCTTGTGTTGCGATCCGCATTGCGTGCAGGTGATGATCATCCGCATTCCATGTGCCGTGTTGCCCACGCGCTCTTTCGGTCAAAATCCAAAAGCCTGCCCTGCTGACAAAGACGAAACAAACCATACAAGAATCAATCAGGCATGGCAATTACCCTATATGTCAGGGTGTGTTTTTCCTGGGAGCATTTGGCCGAGCTGCGAGCAAAAGCTATCGTACGTAACGGTCACTGGAATAACCGTGAGTTCTTTCAGCGGGGAGCCTGGCGCCGCATTGGGCGCAGAAGCGGTCTGTTTTCAAGGCCTTGACACTGCATGTCTCGCAGACAATGAAAAACTCCTGCACAATGGCTGTGCCGCATGCCGCGCAAAAACGGGCGTCCGGGGCGTTGATCCCGTCGCAGCGGGGGCAGACGTTGCCCGGCGCAAAGGGGCTTTGCCGTTGCAGGTGCTTTAAGCGGCGCAACATGAACACGATAAGGGCCACGGCAATGGCAAAGGACAGGCCCAGGGATGCCAGCATGTATCTGCCGGGAATCACGAAGATAAAAAAGTCGTACGCCGCGTGGATGACTGCGGCCACGGCCAGGTAGCCCCAGGAAGCGGAAAAATAGCCACCGCCCTTGATGAACCGGGCTTTAGCAATACCCAGGCCCCAGATGGCGGCGGTGCCCAGGTGCAGGGGCACGGCGGTGATCAAACGGATGACCAGGGAAGGCAAACCGTACTCAAGGGTGTAGGCGAAGTTTTCAAATGTGGCGAAACCCAGGGCCGCAGCCGTGGCATAGATGATGGCGTCAATGGGCTCGTCCATTTCCCTGAGCTTGAACACCATAAGCACTGTGGCCGAGAACTTGACCAGTTCTTCGTTGATGCCCACGAAAAGCGCCGAAGCCAAGGCCTCGGGCAAGGGCATGGCGTCATCTAAAAAGGATATCCCCAAAAAGGCGTGGAAGATCGAGTTGTTCAGGCCCGCGAAAAAGAAACCGGCCAAACCCGCGCCAAGAGCGATGAGCAGCACCAGTCTCAGAGGCTCCGGCTCGAATTTATCAAAGCGCATGAGCAGCCATAGCCAAATGGCGGAGCCCACAAGGACAGAAACTATGACTATGGCGATGGTCATGACGTTGCTTGCTTATAGGTTGGGAAGATTCCAAGCCTGAGCGAGCAATTCGTACTCTATTTTTGGCAGTTGCACCAGCATGGGATTTTGGTGTCCGTCAAGCCACAGGGCCAAGTCTTCGGCTGCCTCGCCACTCATGACCGTGTCGTTGCCTGCCTCGTCTCCCGCGCCCCCGTCCACGCGGATGAAGACACAAGCGTCACGGGTGACATTGGGGGGAAAGCGGTTGTGGTCGACCATGGCGCCCCACGCGTAGCGGGGATCTTCGTTACTCATGGTTTCGGCCAAGTGCTGCTCAAAGTCCGTGGGGGGCAGGCGGGTGGTATCCAGGACTTCGTTGTAGAACGCGGAATTGGGATCAGATATGCATACCGTGTGGTCTCCCAAAGCCGTATAGGGCAAGTCCGAGCCCCGGCTCGCCGCAGCCCTTGCCGAAACATGGCCAAAAGCGCGGGGAATGGCAAAAGCCCCGGCAGGGGCCCGGCCGTCGTTCTCGCCCTTGAGCGGCCCCCAGCCCGGATTGGAAAAATGCTGTCCCTTGCCCCAGGCCAAACCCTGCGCGCCAGCCCGGCAAGGAACCGGTTCGCCGACCTGTGTCCATTGTCCACTTGGATCGATACGTTCAAAGCGGTGTAAAGTGGCCCTGGAATTGTCCCAGTCGTCGGCAACGACCACGACCAATTGCAAGGCGAGATCCACTGGAGCGGATTGGGCCATGGCGTGGAAGCCTTGGGGCGGATCCACCGAGGTTTCGCAAAGGCCCACGCCGGTTGCGAAGTACAAGGTCAACAGGCCACAGACAAGAATCAGGCAACGCTCCATGGCGACTCCCGGGGTGTTGATGGGTGTGATGGGTACGGTTCCCCCCTTACAGGTGGAATACTGGTATATTCCATGCAGAGATTTTTGCCAATCCCCAGCCCGGCCTTGGTGTGACGAAAAGGGTCGAGACTCCGGGAAAGCCGCCTGGACAGGGCTCCATGAATGTTTTACTTTTTTTTAGGAGGGGAATGGGTGCGGTATCCCTGTTTACCCGCCACGACCAGGGCGCAGAATGAGCCAATCAGACGAAACTACCCCAACCAAAGCTTCTGACAACACTTTGTGGTGTCTGAACGAGGGCTCTCAAACGTCTTGCTCTCGGCCCGTAAGCGCGGTGACGAGCCGCTTGCATTGGGCCGCATCCCTGGTTTTGCATGGAGCGCTGGTGTTGGTTTGCCTGGCCTGGCCCCAAAGGGTGATAGAGTTTCACACCGAAGAAAGCCTGATCTACGAAATCGACCTCATCAGCTTGGTGGGCCAACCCGCGCCCGAGACCGGCATCGACGGCCTCAGCCAGGACCAGCCCCAGGACCCCGAGGCAACAGTGGAGGGAACTCCCGAGCAAGCCACCCTGATCAGCCCGGTTAAGGACGATGAATTGGCCGCCCAGGTCAACGCCACCGAGGTGCACCCCTCGGACTCCATTTTTTTTGGTGACGGCGTGCTCAAACAGGGCAACGAGATTCGCCTGACCCTGCGCGCCATCGCCACCTACGACTTTACCCAGGACGATTACATCGGCCATTATGTGATTCGCGGCGAGGACCGCTACATCAGCATACTCGACGGCAGGGACGCCTACGGCAAGCTGATCTTCTACGATTCCGAAACAGGTGTCGCGCGCACCCTGACCGAGCGTTCGCGCTTCATCTATACCTACTCCACAACCCCCTTTGGCGTGGACCCCGTGGAAGGGTCCATCACCTTCATGCCCAAGAAGCCCGAAGCCTTTGAAGGGGTGGTCACCCCGAACAAAATAATGTGGATCGGGCCCGAGACCTCCGCCAAAGTAGGCTTTGAAGAGGAGTTCATCGAACAGCGTGTGGTGGTCGAGGCTGACGGCGCAACCCTGGAAGGCGCGTTGATCATGATTGAGACCCAACGCTCCCAAGCCGCCGTGGTCATGGCCCGCGACCCGGGTTGCGCCCCCCAGGACCTGGCCGCGCGCTTTGCCCGGTTTTTAGCCCTGCACAATACCGCTGTGCTGCTCATGGACATGCGGGGGTGCGGGGAGTCCGTTGTGCATGAGGGGCCGGACTGGCGGGACGCGGACACGGACACCCTGGCCAGGGACCTGCTGGCCGGGGTCGAGGCCTTGCGCGAACAAGAAGGCGTGAACCCGGACAGAGTCGGCGTGTGGGGCAGGGACGGAGGCGCTGTGCTAGCGGTCCGCGCTGCGGCTCTTGGAGACCCGGCTTTTGTGGTGGGCACCAGCGCCGCCTGGAACGATGCGGAACCTGAAACCCCTGACCGGGCCGACTTGGCTCGGGTCGACGAACCCTTGTTGTGGATAGTGTCCGGCCCCAATCCAGAAGAGGATTGGAGCGTTTTTTTGCAGGACCTGGCCGCAGCGCCCCATGCCGAGGCAGTGACCCTTAGCGGCGGACTCAGGGACTTCAGCGTGAGCGCCGGAGACGAGAACGCCCGCGAAAACCGGTGGCTCTCCAATTTGGCCCCGGATTACGCCCATTTGGCCCTTCCTTGGATCGAGGAACGCTGATCCCTGCCAACGCTCCTCTTCACCAGAGTGGAGGACACACGCTAGAGATATTTTTCCACGGCAGCCCAGACCTTGGCTGCTTCCTTGCCCAATCCTCGGGGATCGTATTCAGTAATGGCCTGGCCTTTGGTCTGGGCCCGGGTAAACCCGGGATCATAGGGCAATCGCCCGGCCAGGGGCACATCGTGCTCCCGGCAGAAAGCCTCAATGGACCGGGCCTGGTCCGGATTCACGTCGAATTTGTTGATCACGGCCATGGCTGGGATACGGAAATGTTGGGTCAAGCCGATGACCCGTTCCAAATCATGGCGGGCGCTGATGGTGGGTTCGGCCACCACCAGGGCCAGGTCCGCTCCCGTGAGCGAAGCGATCACCGGGCAGCCGATGCCGGGAGGGCCGTCAACCAGCACCAGGCCGCGTCCTTGAGTTTCGGCCAATTCTTGGGAAATGGTGCGGACTTGGGTCACCAGCTTGCCCGAGTTCTCCTCGCCCAGGAACAACTCGGCATGGACCATGGAGCCGAAGCGGGTTTCCGAGACAAACCAGCGCCCTGACTTGCGATCGTTCATGATCGCCGCTCCCGAGGGGCAGACATAAGCGCACAGGCCGCAGCCCTCGCAATGTTCAGTGAGCACGCTGTACGCCTGGTCTTGGCTGTCCGAGGCGGGCTCGGCGATGGCCTTGTACACGCACCCCTGGTGGCATTCACCGCACGCGGTACACAATTCAGGATCAATGGAAGCGACCTGGCCGCTCCAAAATTCATGCTCCTGGCTGACTTGGGGGGTGAGCACCAAATGCAGGTCAGCCGCGTCCACGTCGCAGTCGGCCAGAACCTTGTCCGGCCCCAGGGATGCCAGGGCCGCGGTCACGCTGGTCTTTCCCGTGCCTCCCTTGCCGCTGACGATCACCATCTGTTTCATGAGGAGGCCTCCTTACCGGCTTCACCAATCAGGGCGTGGGCCAGTTCGGAAAACACACCGCGCAGTTCATCCGAAACCTCCATGAGCAGTTTGCCCTCGGAGCAGGCCCTGGCTGCTTCCAGGCTGTGCGGGATCGCCGCCAGCAAGGGGATGTTTTCCTCGGTCAGGTACTGCTTCACGCGGTCGTCGCCCATGCCGTCGCGGTTGATGACTGCGCCGTGGGGCAAGCCCAGTTCCCGCACCAAGCCCACGGCCAGCTTCAGGTCATGCAGGCCAAAGGGCGTGGGTTCGCAGGCTAGAAGCACATAGTCAGCATCGCTCAAGGCTTCAATGACCGGACAGGCCGTGCCGGGCGGGCAGTCCCAGATGGTGATCGGATCAGTGGAACCGCCGGCGGCGGTTGCCTCGGCCGCGTCCTTGACCGCGCGGATCAGCGGCGTGGCCATGGCTTCGCCAACCCGCATCAATCCGCCCAGCATGTCCATGTTGGAAGCCGCACCACGGCGGACAATACCCAGCTCCCGGCCCGCTTCACTCACGGCGTCATGGGGGCAGGCCTTCACACACAAGGTGCAGCCGTGGCATAACTCGGGAAAGACCATGACTTCCCCAGCCATGAGTATCAGGGCCTTGAACGCGCAGAGGCGGACACATTCACCGCACTCCTCACCCAGGCACGTGTTTTCGTCGATATGTGGGGTGAACAGGGTCGCGGGCTGCTCTTGGCTCCACGTCACGTCCAGGAAAAGATGGGCGTTGGGCTCTTCCACGTCGCAGTCCGCAAAGACCACGCGCCTTCCCTGTTCACGAAACAGGGCGGCCAGGTTGACCGCAAGCGTGGTCTTGCCCGTGCCGCCCTTACCACTGGCGATGGCGATTTTGGTCATGAATCAGTGGTGGTGTCGGGGTTGGTTTCCAATTGCGACCGGACAGCAGCGGTTTCCCGCTCCAGCCAATCCAGGTAGTTTTGCAGGGATTCGGTGGTGTCGGGAACAAGAGCCACGCCTTGCCCAGCCATGTTGCCAAAGCCGAATCCCCGGCCCATGCCGCGTCCTTGACCACGACCTTGGCCGCTTCCCCTGCCAAAACCTGCGGACCTGCCGCCGCATTTGCCTCTGCCTCTGCCCGTGGCCGGACCATGGCCCAGAGGGCCGCTTCTATCAAATCCAGGCATTGTTGCTACCTCCATACAATGGGTATTGG